>JANLTD010001068.1:0-3516 GCA_031362765.1 Acidobacteriota bacterium
GAAAGGTGCTGCCGACCGTTCTGTAGCCAACAATAGCGCCGACATTGTTCACGGCCGTCACCGTTCCATTGCCTATGAATCTTAGGTCAAGAACCGGTGGAACGGTCTGAGCCGGTACAACTAAAACCGCCGTAGCACATAAAAGGAAAAGGCAGGAAAAAAGAATGATTGATGAAAAAGAATGGATTGGATCACGACCGTTGAAACTATTGCGCATATCGATACCTCCTAGAGCGAGTGGTAATCGACCGGTCGTCATCGGTTCTCATTGTGGCGGCAATTTTGTGCAACGGCCGCTTGAACCCGGCGTGTAAGACTACTCGCCTACCCAAATATTCTCACGCAAACCCTGCAAGAGATGTGACACGTATCACTGTAGAAAGAAACTTGATCAAAACAAGAATGTCAAAAGCCAGTAATTGGGCGGATCGTAAGGCTGGGAACACAAAGTTCACCGAGCGTAAAATATCAGGTCGCAGTCGCCGGCGAAGTGAGCTTTAGCGAGGCGTTTTAGGCTTCAATCCAGACTTATCTTTTTTCGAAGATCCAAGTCCAACGACTTAGATCCGATGGAAACCTCAAACGGAAAAATTAATGAACTATCCATTGAGCATCGGATACTAAACAGACGCCGCCGCGCTGTCTCAAAACGGGACGAATTGACTCGACGATAAAGTCAAGGTTTTCGTTCGGGTAGGCCGTCAACACATACGAGTTAGCGAAAACGCCCGTTAGATTCGGCAACTGAAAGTTTCTGCCGCAAAACGAAAAAAGCGTAAAGCGGCACCAACGAAGCCATAACGGTGGCGGCACCGAGCGTTATAACAATTTACATTTGCAAACCGCCCGCCGCGATGCCGACACCGCCTTTAAGACCGATGGCGAAAAGCAGACAAAGCGAAAGAATCTTAGGAATCGGCGCTGGAATCTCCAGACCCAATTTCGCAAATACCGCCAACAACCCAAGAAAAAAAAACAAAATTGGCGGGTTGAGAAAATTGCCGTTTAAAAGGTTGAGATCCATATACGAAACAATTAGATTTTGATTTGCTTTATCCTAAACGTTTTTACTTAGAGGCTGATGCTACATATGGCAAAGACGAGTGATGCAAAATGATTCTCAGGGCTCCATTTTCAGCCAGTCTGTAGCCCCAAGTTTTGTCAACAACGGTCTCTTTGCCGTCTTTGTCCCAAAAGTGAACATTGCCCATCGAAAGAGCCGTGTCGCCGTTCAAATTAATTCCTCTGGGTTTTCTTTCACATTTCTTCCAACCTTTCAGAGCGAATCCCGTATCACCCGCGTATTTCGTGTTTCCGCCGACAAAATATGCCAAGGCACCTTCTTTGTCCATACGAAAAACCTGATCGCCGGTAGTCAAAGTTGGTTTGAAAAGGACGACGCCGTTTTGATAATTATAAGCGGCATCAATAATGTCCGACGCGGCTTTTTTATAATCGCCGCCTTTTTCTTTCGTTTCGTTAATTTGAATCAACGCACTGCACCAGCCTTTTTGGGCATCCAAAACCATTTTTTCGGTAACATTAAAATTCGTAACCGATTGACCAAATCCAATTGTTGATAAGGCAAATAGCATTGCCAAGCTTAGAACCATTTTTTTCATTTTTTTTATCTCCATTTATAGTTTAGAAATTTACCCGAAAATTCGAACCAATTCCGTTCAAAGTACCGGGACGGGCTCTATTTCCCGTTTCGTCTTGGCGGACATAAAAGAAATCCGCCGAAAATTGTGGATTGAATTTATGCGAAATGCCAACTTGCGTGCGGTATCTAGCAAAACCTTTTAAGCGAAAATCGTAGGTCGGTTCAAACGAAACGAATGGCTCGACCTTCTTTTTCGCCACCGTGACTTCACGTTTAAGCCACAAACGATTGCGGACAACACTCGCATTCGGACGCGAGTAACGGTCTTCGTATTGATAGATATTGCGATTGACCAACGCCCACTTTTTGTTTAACGGCAAGGTAAATGTCGCGATTCCGAGATAGCGGCTTTCGTATCTTCTCCTTGTAAATGTCGCGTTTGAATAGCGATACAAATATCCGCCGCCAAGCGTGACGTATCCATTGACCTTTTTGGTAATTAAAACGCTGACCCGGGCATCTGTGGTTGTTTTGAACTCATTCCCCAATCGTCCGACAACCGCAATAACGGCATTCCAATCATTTTTCTTATTCAAAGGAATAATGAAATGTGTTTCATTCCAGAGCTGGAAGTCCGTGTCGAACGTCGCGGGTGCAGTTTGAGCAAAACTCGCAGAAATCAGCAAAAACGTGCTAATTACGCCAATGAGCAAATGTTTTGAATTACAAATATTTATCATCACAAAAAATACAAACCAGCGACTATATGTTCGCTTTTTTCCGCGCCGGAAAGATCAGGGACAAAATAACCGACCCTGAAATAACCGCCAGGATAAAACCTAGCGAGTACGAGATCGGGAATTTTCCGCCGAACAGATCATTCAGCCAAACCATCTTTAGTCCAACAAAAACCAGCACGATCGCAAGACCGTATTTCAGCAAATAGAACTTGTCGATCACGCCGGCAAGCATGAAATACATTGACCGCAGGCCCAGGATGGCAAAGATATTGGAAGTGAAAACGATGAACGGTTCATTCGTAACCGCAAAGATCGCGGGAACGCTGTCCACCGCGAATATAATGTCGGTCGCCTCCAAAAAAAGCAAGGCAATGAACAGCGGGGTTGCATGCCACCGGCCCGAGATCTTCAGGAAAAAACTCTTGCCGTCGATCGTGTTCGTGACCGGCATAAACTTTCGAAATATTCGGATCAAAAAGTTCTTTTCGGGATCGATCTCCTCGTTACTTGTGAAGAACATCTTGATACCCGTAATTATTAGAAATCCGCCAAACAGGTATATCACCCAGTGAAACTGCATCAGAGCCGAGCCCATAGCGATAAAGATCGCCCTGAACACAAGGGCACCCAAAATGCCGTAGAACAGCACTCGATGTTTATACTTTGCAGGGATGCCGAAATAGCTGAAAACCAGTACAAAGATAAATATGTTGTCAACGGAAAGCGATTTTTCAAGAATGTAGCCGGTTAGAAATTCAAGCCCGACCCGCGCACCAATCTCCGGGCCAAAGTTGACTAAAGTATATTGGTAGAAAAGAAAGTTAAAGATCAACGCGAGCGTTACCCAGATGATCGTCCAAATTGTTGCCTCTTTGAAGGAAACGACGTGGGCCACTCGATTAAAAACACCTAGGTCGATCGCAAGCATAGCCAATACAAAGGCCATGAACCCCGCATAAAACATCCAATACTCGGCAAACGGAAATAAACTCATCATTTTCTCCTTCGGAAATTAGTACCCAATAGCAAACCAGCTTGGCTCGTCAACCCACGCTAGCGTTAGTTCCGCTTGATCGCGCCGTTCAGGATCCGCGCGATTTGCTTGACTGCGGTGATTTCCTCGTCGCAGATACGGGGGCCGCCAGAGGGGGAATCGGAATCGCCACCCGAGAC
>JANLTD010001078.1:0-4709 GCA_031362765.1 Acidobacteriota bacterium
TTGGGGCGACGCAAGTGTCGCGGTCGTCCAACTGCAGAACAAAAATAAAGTTTCGCATATCAAGGTTGAGCGGCATCCGACGGCGATGATCCTAAATCGAAATAAAACTCTGCTTTTTGTTGTCAATTCAAACGCAGACAGCGTTTCGGTGATAGATACGATCCGCGACAAGCTAATTGAGAATATCAACCTGAAACTCACGGAATCCGCGCCGATCGGCGCAAGTCCCGAAGGTTTGGCTTTAAGCGACGAGGAAAAAACGCTTTATGTCGCCAATGCACACGCCAACGCTGTGGCAGTTGTCGCCCTTTTTGAAAAAGAAGAGGAGAAAAGGAGTAGAGGAGAAAAGGAGACTGAAAACAAGTCAACGAAAAAAATCTCCTCCACTCCTCCACTCCCTTTCTCCTCTTCTAAATTAAAAGGATTTATCCCGACCGGACAATACGCATCCGCAATTTCAGTGATCGGAGATAAACTATTTGTCGCAAACGGTAAAGGCACCGGTGTTGAAAATTCGTCTTTGGTCGTCAATAATTCGGGACGTGTGCCGAACGCGCCAAACGCGCTTTTCCCGCCGAAGGATAATAAATTGGGCGGGCAATATTCGGGTTCGATAGTCGTCGGAAATATTAGTTATATTCAGATTCCTGACGAGCGAAAGCTTTTCGATCACACTCAGCAAGTGATGCGTAACAACGAACTACTCGGCGAACGAAAAAATAAACTGTTCAAAGGTGCAACTCCGATTAAACATATTATTTACATCATTCGCGAGAATCGAACCTACGATCAGGTCTTTGGTGACTTAAAGACTTCAGGAAACGGTCAAAAGGCGGACGGCGATGAGAGTCTGGCGATCTTCGGCGCGGGAGAAATCGCCAGATCACCGGACGGAAAAGTACAAAACATCACACCGAATGCGCGGGCATTGGCGCTGCGTTTTGGATTGCTGGATAGATTTTTTGTCAATTCCGAAGCCTCGCCCGACGGTCATAATTGGTCAACCGCCGCGTTTTCAAACGATTATGTTGATAAAGCGTTTCGTTGGGATTATTCAGGACGCGGGCGCTCTTACGATTATGAAGGATTTAACCGGTTGCCGTCTTTTACGCCGTCGCAATGGTTGCCGCCGGTTTTTGATCTGCCGGTCACTGAAAAAGAAGTTGCCGCCTACATTCAGAAATTTGTGCCGTATAAACAAGGAAACCGCGACATTGCCGAACCCGAAACACTCTATCTTTGGGATGCGGCACAGCGAACAGGTTTGAGCTATCGCAATTACGGCGAATATCTCGGGACGATTTCGGAAGACGATGTCAAAGAGATCAATACGCGGAAGGGCAAAACTTATCCCGATATTTCCAAGACTTTAACCGCGTTTCCGACCAAAAAATCTTTGGAAAATAATTTTAACCCGACGTTTCGAAATTTCGATATGTACACGCCCGACATTATGACGACGGATTCATACAAAAACTTTCAGCTTGCCGATTGTAAATGCCGTCCCGAAATCACCGATGATAATACGAACACCAGTTATCGCGGAAATTCGCGTTTCGGCGAATGGCAGAGGGAATTTAAAGGTTATGTTGCTGATTTGAATGCCGGAAAAACTGATTCGCTGCCGAATCTTTCAATTCTTCATCTTTCAAGCGACCATACCAATGGTTATCGCCCAAAAACGCCGACACCACAGTTTTATGTGGCTGAAAACGATTTCGCGATCGGGCGGCTGGTCGAAGAAGTTTCGAACAGCCCTTATTGGAAGGACACCGCGATATTTATTGTCGAAGACGACTCGCAGGACGGCCCCGATCATGTTGACGCGCATCGTTCTCCCGCATTGGTGATCAGTGCTTATAATCGCAAAGGCGTTCTGGTCCACGATTTTCACAATACGGTCAGCCTGATCCGCACAATGGAGATCTTGCTCGGCATTGCACCGATGAATCTGCTCGACGCGACCGCAGCGCCGATCGATATTTTCGGCGAGGAACCGGATTTCTCGCCTTACAAAGCCGAGATGCCGAATGTCGACCTTGATAATCTGTTTCCTCCGTCTAAAACGACCGCCGAGATGCGCGAAATGATGCGCTTAACTGAAGAACAGGATTTTTCTCACGCTGATATGGCAAATCCCGAAGTCTTAAACAAAATCCTATGGTTTTCGGTTCGCGGCAACAAAGAGAAATTGCCGGATTTGGCGCGTCTGCCGGCTTTTGATCTGATGACTGCCGGACTTTACAAAGAAAAAGTCGAGGAAGAAATTGAAGAAATTGATGAAAAAGTGGAACTACGCAAAAACCTGACCTTAAAACTTGCCAGCGAAACCAGGAGTTTTCACAAACAGTTTTCGAGATAGAATATTGCTCAATTTTAACGTACTAAGGAATGTGTAAAAAATAAGTTGTAACGGATAGAAAAACCTACCTTATCGTTTAGAAGCGGTGCGGTGACCGCGGTTGGTCAAATTGAGTCGGTTGCCGGTCATGGACCGCCTTTAAACGATCTTTTTAAGTTATTTTTATCTGTTCCTTACCATATCTCGTCGTGCCAAAGCTTTTTGCGAAACTTGCTTTCATTCCAGAAACCTTTGAAGATCTCGATCTTCGGAGGCTTTTGGTTTTCTAACAAAATGCTCACGGCATCATAGCGAAAATTAATGTTTTGCAAACCGAAAATTTTACGATAGATCTTTGCCGTTCTCGTGACCTGTCGTTGTTTTCTAAGATCAATTGCGGCGAGCGGAGAAGCAAATTCGTCCGAAGAACGCGTTTTGACTTCGATAAAACACAGAGTATTTTCATCTAAAGCGATCAAATCTATCTCGCCGGTGACTGCAACGCCGCGGCGGTTTCTGCCGATCGGAACCTTGAAATTGGAACAAACAAGCCGAAATCCGCGTCTAACCAAAAACCGTGCGGCAAGATCTTCGCCGATCTTTCCGACCCGGCTTGTATTTTTCCCGGCGTTAAACGTATCTTGAAGTTGGAGGAAATCAAATTCTGACATCTTGCTTTTTAATTGATTTTATATTTTCCCGACAATAAAAGCGAGATTCGGGAATGATTTCTCCTCGGAAAGTTTTTATAAAATTATGAAAAAAGTCCTAAAAATTGTTGCAATAGTTTTGGTCGCCGCCTTTTTCGTTATTCAGTTCATTCGTCCCGATCTGACAAATCCGCCGATTGATCAGGCCGAAACCTTAGAAGCGAATTTGCAGGTGCCTGAAAATGTGCAAGTGATTTTGAATCGGTCTTGTAAAGATTGTCATTCCAACGAAACAAAATATCCGCTATATTCAAAGATTCAGCCGGCTATATCGTTTATGAAAGATCATATTGACGAAGGCCGCGCCGAGATGAACTTTTCCGGTTGGAAAAACCTTGGACCACGCCGCCAAAAACGAAAACTAACCCAGATCTGCGAACAGATTCAATCAAAAGAAATGCCGCTGCCTTCGTACTTATGGGTTCATTGGGACGCAAAATTGTCTGTTGAAGACATCAAAATATTGTGCGATTGGACAGAAGCTGAAACAGCAAAGATCGTCGAAGCAGAATAATAAAATAACAACTTGAAATCTGTTTGCGCCATCAAAAAGCGCATTACTCTCCGAAGATCAAAATTTTAGAAGTGAAAATTTAATAGTTATGACTTGGAATTCAAAATTTTCAAGAACCTTATTTTTTGCGGCGCTAAGTGTCTTCTTGCTCTCGACCATTAGTGCGCAAAAAATATCGATCAAGAAAAGCAGAACGGGAAGCGTTTCGTCAAACAAAGAAATTAAGGAATATCGCGGAAATCTTTCGGGTGATGAAAATGAAATCTACAATCTGATCAACGATGAAAGACGTAAAAAAGGTTTAACCAAACTCGATTGGGACGAAAATTTAACAAAATTATCACGTTCGTATTCAAAACAAATGGCAAAAGAATCATTTTTTAGCCATTACGACCGTGAGGGAAATTCGGTCGTTGAGCGTGCCGAGGATTCAAATATCAAAGGCTGGAGCAAAATCGGCGAAAATCTTTTTTATTGCGAAGGTTATGACGATTTTAACGCGTTAGCCGTGCGCGGCTGGATGAATTCGCCCGAACATCGGCGTAATATTCTTGATCGCCAATTTACAAGCACCGGAATCGGCATCGCTCAATCGCGCGACGGAAGAATTTACATCACACAAGTATTTATCAAAAGGTAAAAAGTGAAAAAGTTTAAAAGATAAAAAGTGAAAAGGTGAAAAAGTTTGAAAGTGAAAACAAACGAATTAAAAGTGAAAAAGTTGGTTAGACAATTATCAACCAACTTTTTCACTTTTTCACTTTTACCCTTTTTCACTTTAAATCTTTGTTAAATTACAAACCATAAAGCGAGGCTTTTCGTTTATAATGTCGAACAAGGAGAAAGTTTCTTATGGAAATTCTGTTTGATAACCCGCTGGCGACAATGAGCGGACCGTATTTTCTGGTACTTTTCGGTTTTGTTATTTTCTTTACGATCATTATTTTGGCGCTCGTCAAAACAATGTTTGATAAATCCGATAAACTTAGCGTTCCATCAATACCGTCGGAAATTGACCCATACGAGATCGCGTTTTTACGCGGCGGCACCAACGAAGTGGCGCGGTCCGTGATTTTCAGCCTGTTACAAAAAGGCGTTATCGAGATTGATAATTCCGGACCGAATCCGGTCGTCAAAAAAACGC
>JANLTD010001093.1:0-4001 GCA_031362765.1 Acidobacteriota bacterium
GCGGCCCATTGCCCGGTTCAATGCGGATTGTTCCCCAAAATTCAGCGGCTCTCCCGGCAAAATTGAATGCCTCGTATCAACAACTTGTCATTGAGAACATGCCGTGGGGCGAGGCTTATGATCTGGTTGTTCGCGACCAGAAAACGGGGTTTGTTTTTTTCAACATCGAAGGCCAACAATATGATTATAGGGCAGGCGAAAAATCGCTCAGAATCGAAACGGGAAGATTGCTGATATCGAAGGAGTTTGCGACTGAACTTGGACGGCCGTCTGAAGCCGGAACGGTTGTCGGAAAGATCTCGATCACCGCAAATATGCGTCCGATCGAAATCACTGAGTATGTTGACGGCGAAGTCAAGTCAAATGTCCTGCCGGCAATTGATCCTTTGGCCGGAACTGTTCCGGGACCGGATGTTGTCGTCGGCGACCTCAACGGACTGGCGCAATTTGGCGCGAGCAGCGGAACTCAGGTCGGACTTGCAGTCGGGACTGATTCGTGCAACTTCGGCACTATTGACCTGAACTGGTTTCAGTTGCCAAGCAATGACCATCCGGTGATCCCGCAAAACCTTTATCGGATGAGAGGCGGAGCAACAAACGATGAGCGCTTTGAACAAATCGGTCAATCGAGCGTCAAACACGCATTCACGGCATTGACCAATAACATTTGCGGACTGGGCTGCAATGGGGTTGGCGGGACGAGACTTGGCTCGGGCTGTTCCGATCCTTATTCGGCTAGTCTGAATGCGGGGCCGAATCTCGGTTCACGTGCCTGGATAAATCCTTTTACCGGCTTTTATCCGCGTGGAGATTCCGGGGCGACGAACCCGAACAATCACTCGGGACATACCCACGTTGGACCATCGCATAGGATTCTGACGGAGATCAATGACCTAAACACATCGCTGAATGCCGGCGCGACCTATTATGCCGAGTCGCAGTATGTCACACCGCACGAATATGTCCACTGTCAGGCGAATCCGACACAGTGCAATATGAACAACAACGTTTCGTATCGAAGATATACTGTCAGCGGCACGACCAGTCCTTTCAGTTTTTCGGCGGCGGCAGCGACAGTCCGACAGAGAGCCGCGATCACTGCCTGGCCGGGAGCGACATTGGTTAATATGAATCCGGATCCCGGCATTGACGGTGTTGGAACGGTTGCCTACAAAGTAACGAATCCGTCACCCGGAGTCTGGCATTACGAGTATGCTGTTTATAACCAGAATTTGGATCGCGCTATTCAATCGTTCAGTGTCCCGGTCGGAGCCGGAATAACACTGACCAACATCGGATTTTATGCGCCGCCGCAACAACCCGGCTGGACATTTGACGGAACGGCGGGAAACACCGGTTTTAGCAACATACCTTGGGCGCAAACCCAGGCTAATAGTGCGATGACCTGGAATTCGGAAACCTTTGCCCAGAATCCGAACGCAAATGCGATTCGTTGGGGCACGATGTATAACTTCCGCTTTGATTCAAATCGTCCGCCGCAAACCGCGAATGCAACTGTTGGATTCTATAAGACCGGTGCTCCCATCATTATTCAAGTGCAGGGACCGACCCCGCTTGCAAACCTGTCAGTTTCCGGTCGCATTACGACTCCGGGCGGGACTGCCATCGCCAACGCCCGCGTCACAATGACCGACTCCGCGAATAATGTCCGAACAGTTTATACAGGCGCATTCGGCCTTTACAGTTTTGACAATGTCGCGTCGGGCGGAACCTATACGATCGCAGTTCGGGCAAAACGATTTACGTTCACGCCACAGGTAATGCAGGTTAATACTGATCTGACGAATGTAGATTTCGCGTCTAATGAAAACCCATAGGTTCGAAATTCAAAGGCTTAACTAAGGCGATCTTCGGATCGCCTTTTTTGATTTTTCAAACGAAAAAAAGGCTCAGGCAAAGAATGAAGTCCCAAAAAAATCAGTGAAATGCCGAAATGAGGGTCAAATTTATGAACGTCCATAATTTTAAGACGGGGTTGATCGCTGAATCCTGACAATTATGAACTGTTTCAGAGGTTAACAATGGTTGGCTCTGAAGCCAACCGACAATTAATAAACATACCAAATTGCGAAGCAAAAGATGCAGACAATCAGCTATAAGCTGTCAGCTTATAGGTTCTTTTCAATTCAATTTCGAACCTCATTTATCAATACAATTTGGTATGATAATTAAAAAATATTTTTCGCTTCTCGATCCTTGATTGGTATCTTAAATTTACCAATGTTGAGATCTTGCTAACGATATTTCGACAGATTGATCTATTTTGCCCGCATTTGTTTGATCCAATTTACTCGCTGGTCATAGACATCTTTGAGCGTCGCATCGAGATTTAAGACTTCCTGATAATCTTTGAGGGCTTCGTCATATTGTCCGCTTTCAACATAAACGTCGCCGCGTTCGATAAGAATCTGTACTTTATCGAATTGTTTGAGAATTTCGAGCGCCTTGGTCAGATCGGAAATCGCTTCCCGGTACATTTCCTGGTCGCGAAAGATCCGGGCGCGGCGGTAAAAATTAGAATCGGTCGGCGCGTAACCGACGGCTTTGAGCAGATCGGAACGCCCAAGTTCGTCGTTCGATTTTGAAAAATAATAACCGGCGCGGCTAAAGTGAAAGTCCGTCAAATCGCGGATGATCTGTTCTTTTTCACCTTCGGTTTTTGTTTTGCTAAGTTTCTTTTCAGACGATGCGATGACTGCGTTATAGATCTCGAGAGCCTTGTCGGAATCGCCCATCAGACGAATCAGCATCGCCTGGTTTTGTTTGAACATATTTTCCTTCGGAAATAGTTCGAGCGCGGTCGTCACATCTTCATACGCGCCGACAAAATCTTTGAGCTGCATTTTAATATTGATCCTTAAAGACCAGCCGAAACGGTCAACATCGCCGAGCGCGATCAGCTGGTCGGCAATCTTCAGAGCCTCGGTCTCCTGCTGACTTCCATGTAAGACCTGCGCACTGAAATACAAAACTCTTCGATCGGTCGGCGCGAGCAAAGCGGCTTTTTGCGCGTCGTTCAGTATATCGGTTTTATTGTCTAAAAAACGGTTATAGCCGGCGCGTGTCAAATATAGTTCAGCGTTGTTCGGCTCAATCACGATCGCTTTGTTGATCTCGGCGATCGCTTCCGCAGTTTTTTGCTCAACGTGTAATTGTTTTGCTTTTTCGACGATTCTTTCAACCTCGGTCTGAGCCGCGATCTGTAATGACAAACAAAGGATGGCGAGCAGGATTAATGTAAGTTTATTCATAATTCATTGATTCTCCGCGATAATTTCTTCTAATTCAGTTGATTCGCGGATCGCGACGCGGTCGTAAAAGTCCTGGATCTCTTCGTCTGTCAATTTTGCAAAAAGGGCGGTCTTCAGTTCAACGAATTTTTCCGGATGGCGATGCTTAAAATAAATGAACACCATTTCTACGCGTTTCTCCGCCTCGGCCGACAATTCGTCGAGTTCTTCTTCTGCCCGGCATTTGTTTTGGTAGGCTTCGTATTGATCTGCCAACGCCGCTTCACAAGTGTCGATGCTTTTGTCCATTTCCGCAAGCAGCTCGTGAAGTTCGCGCACTCTTTCGGGTAGTGCGGTTTTGAGCGTTTTCGCCAATTCTCCACGTAGTTCGATAAATCCAAGCAGGTCTTCGACCGCTTTTTTGTAATCGTCGCTCATTTCATAGACTTTATCTTTCATTTATTGACCTCAATATGAAAAAGACTTCGACCTTTGGGCGGAAGATTTAACCGTCTTGGTAAAGAGAAGCCAAGGAGTTTTGAGAAAAGGAGTCCGAAATTCATACCCGGAGTTGTTGGCATTCGGTAAATGCTTAAATAAGTTTCGCTTTATGTTTTACTTTATTTGCAGCTTTTGTGTCAAGAAAAAAGTTATTTCGGTTGGTAATGCGTCAGTAAAAAGTGAAAAAGAGTTATTGCCGAAGCATACAAGTGCGTACTTCGGAGTTATGCGGTTGGCTATCATTCGGAA
>JANLTD010001098.1:0-3910 GCA_031362765.1 Acidobacteriota bacterium
AATTCGCGCTGCAGATCGCCTTGCCCCTGAATCATCAAGATACCCACCGCGAGAAAATCGTATTCATGAAAACCGATCAAGGAATCGCCGAAATCGAACAAACCCGAGATTTCCCAAACGCCGTTGTCTTTCGATAGCCGCAAATTACCGAAATGAACATCGCCGTGCAGAAACACCGGCTGAAAAGTTTCGGGCAAAAGCTGCAAGTGTTCGGCTAAATATTCGGGCATCTGCGCTAAGATCTGATCATTGACCTGACATGCTTTTTGGCGTTCAAAACAAGTTTCGGCTTGGCGTTTGATAAATTTGTCCCAATCAAAAGCGATATTTGTAGTCTCAGATCTGTGAAGTTCTTTCAATCCTCGCGCAAGAGATGTGAGAATTTCGATTTGTTCTTTTTGTGCCAGTTTCAACCACAATTCGCGGTTCAATACTTCACCCTTGATCTGGGTTGTCACCAAATATTTGTAGTTTTCAAGTTCACCGGATGCAACTACTTCGGGAGTTTGAAAACGTGTTCGAACTAGATTCAATGCATTCTGCTCACGTTCGAGAATACTTTTGGTCGGTATATAAATTTTGATCGCGAATTTATCGTCAATCAGATAAACAACACTTTCACCAAGTTCGCATCGTTGTAAATTATTGAAGGGAAGATCGTGTTTTCGGCAAATAGCTTCAGCCGCAAACAGCCATTCACTACTCAGAAAATTTGCCCTAAAATCTTCTTTTCGTGGTAATTGCATAGCTTTACTTCAAAGGTTTTGTCGAAATTCTGAAGTCGTCGATCCAAATATTTCGTTCCCCGCCGTTCGGTTGATAGTCAACCCAACCGACCTGGACATTTTCAAAAACGGGGAAAAGCCATTTGCCGTCTAAATCGTTATTGACGCAGCCTGTCCCTTTGTCTATGACGGCAATTTCCTCAAGCGGTTTATCATCGAGCCAAAATTTCATCGAATTATTATTTCCGTCAAAAAACCATGCGACTTTGAACCATTGTTTTTCGAGAATCTGAAAGCTTGAATGCTGCCAACAATCCGATTTTACTCCGTTAGTTTCGTAGTTTGCCATCAGACGTTTTTGATGCTGGCCGCCATAACGAATTTCAGATGAAAAGTTTCTACCCGCGACTTTGCCCGAACTCTGCAGCATCGTCCAATGAACTCCGTCGGGCGAGGCTTCATCAACCCACATAAACATACTTCCGTAATAGCGATTTTTTTTGAGCGGAAAGATCGATTTGTCGAACAATCCGATAAATGCTCGATTTTTGTATTGTTCGCCGGAAATAAAATGAACAGATTTTTGACCGCTGTGACTTTTTGAGGTATCTACAAACACCTTTCCGCCGCCGCTTTTGACCCATGGCGAAGGCGGAACCGCGCCTTCGGTATATGACTCAAAATCATCTGCAAAGAGAAGCGATTTCTTGGTGTCGCAAGCGCAAAACACGGCTAAAATTATGATAAAAAGAAAATATTTAAAGGTCATAATTTATTGGCTTGCAGGTTTAGCAGTTTTTCCGTAATTTCAAAAGCCGCACGCGGACGGGCAAATTTCAACACATTTTGCTGCATCATTTCAAAACGCAATTTATCTTTCACCAATTCATCAATTTTGTAAGCCAGCACCGGCAAATTATTACATCTGATTGCGCAGCCTTTTTCGAGCAGATGATCTGAATTGCGTTCTTCTTGTCCCGGAATCGGGTTGACGACAACGAAGATCAGACCTTTTGCCATCGCTTCGCTGGTGGTTAATCCGCCGGGTTTGCCGACGATCAGATCAGCCGCGGACATATATTCGTCCATTTCTTTTGTAAAACCGATCGGCTTGAAAGTGACGCGCTCGTTGTTGAATTTTTCGTGCGAAAGTTTTTCGAGTCTTGTTTTCAAATCTTCATTGCGTCCGCAAACCGCGACGATTTGTGCGGGCGTTTGCAGATCGCTCAACGCCTCCAAAAGATGTTCGATATTGCCGACGCCGAAACCGCCGGCAGAAACCAGAATAGTTAATTTATCTTTCTCCAAACCGAATTTTGCGCGCATTGCCGGTTTGTCTTTCGTTTCGGCAAAAAGGGGATCGATCGGAATGCCCGTGACCGTGATCTTATCGGCGGGAATGCCGATCTTCGAAAGATGTATTTTGGTTTCGTCGAGCGCGACAAAATATTGTTCGTAATTGTGACACAGCCACATCGCGTGTGCGTCAAAATCCGTGACGACAACGCCCAACGGAAAATCAGCTCTGCCTTTCGCTTTGAGCCAGGAGATAATTTCAGCCGGCAAAAAATGCGTGCAAACTGCCAGATCCGGCTTTTCTTGTTTGAGCAAATTGATAAAAGGCTGCGTGTTAAGGCGGTCTAAAGCAAGCCGACGCCGTTCGTTTTCCCACGGTTTGTCGAGCGAATCATACATCCAACCCAAAACTTCGGGCATCGCGTTGACCATATCGAGATAGGCTTTGCCGTAAAGTCGCCGAAAAAGCGGATTTGTGTAATTCAGAACATCAATATTTTTAACTTCTTCAGCCGCATTTAATTGTTTGAAAGTTTTTTCGAGTGCCTCAGCCGCCCGCAGATGTCCCGCGCCGACCGCCGCCGATAGTATCAGAACTTTTTTGAACATAGACGAAATTATAGTATGCTTAAGAACCGAATAAACACAAATTCACGAATTAAAATATGGTTGAAGAAGAATTAAACTGGAAAGCCGCGCAGGATTTGAAAGGGATTTATGAATTGCGAACTGTTGAAACAGTCGTTGCTCAATTTGCTTCCGTGAATGAAACAAAAAGCGTCGGGAGCATTTTAAATTCCGATAAACAGGAGTTTTGGCTGTTTGAAATCGAAGAAGCGTTGTTTTCGCCGGCGGTCAAAATTATCAATCCAAAAACGAAAGAAGAACTTGGCAAAATTTCGCTCGGTATGCTTCGAAACGGCGATGTTGAATTAAAAAACGGCGCAAAGTTCAGTTGGACGCATTCCAGTTGGTCGAGTTCTGACCGCATTTGGCTTGATTCCGGCGGTGAAAAGTTGCTGACTTTTGAATTAGACGAAACGGAAAAAGCAGAAACTTCCGTTGGGTTAAGAATTGAAGAAAAATGCGCGACCGTTGGAGAAAAATGGCTTCTGATTGTGCTCGGCTGGGCATTGATCGTCCGCGAAAAAAACGAAGCCGGGACCAAAAAATTAGCAAGCGGGAATCCGCAGGAATTTTCCGACAAAGAAACTTTTGCCACAGCGTTGAATATCGAAATTCCGATTGCACAAACCCAAGCCGAAACATCGAAAACCGTCTTGAAATCCGAGTCAACTAAAAACAAACCTGAAAAATTAGATACCGAAACGCTTGCCGAAACGGTTGTAGATGATTTTGTTGAATATGGTTTTGATTTTATCGTCGATATTTTTAAATAAAAGTCATTATTGAGAATGAATTTACAATCGTGCGTTAAAAAACGAAATTACCTGGCTATTGTAATCGCTGAAAAACTTATGCGCGGTAAAACAAACCTGCAACTGGTCGAAAATTTCATCGGCGAATGGTGTATAGACAACGGGAACAAACAGTTGCCAGCCGGAAGTGCTTGGATTTTGCGCAAGATAATCTTGACGGTCGAGAAATCCGTTATTTTTCAGACTGTTATAGATTGTTTGTGAATCGCTCAAAGTTAATCCCGGAATTTGCGCAAAACGCTGCGGATGAACCGGCGATGGGATGTTCATATTGAATTCTGCGGCAATTCCGCGTTGAGCCAAAAGCTGCGAATTGTTGAATGCCGAAGCGTTTCCTGACGAACCGACATTTTCGTTGTCGTCGTATTGAGCCACGTTCCAAATGGTCGGAATGTTCGTAATATTAATAAAACTCGACCCCGGAGCGCAATAAATCGCGGCCGCTTTAAA
>JANLTD010001123.1:0-1617 GCA_031362765.1 Acidobacteriota bacterium
TAAACTCGACCGTTTAAGGCTCACAAACGCCATTTTCGCGCCCTGCGCTCATGGCAAGCAAGGATGCTCGCGCTCAAGTCATAACATTTTACTGACTCAATACGTTTTAAATTTACCAAATTTTATTTTTGTAAGAAAATCCTTTATATGACAAAACCTCCGGAAAAGATCATCAACCTTGCCAAAACGATTGACGCGCGCGGTGGACGCGCGATGCTGGTCGGCGGATGTGTGCGCGATGGTCTAATGGGCATTGAGCCGAAAGATTGGGACGTTGAAGTTTACGGGATCGACCCGGTTGAACTTCGTCAGATCCTAGATAATTTTGGCGAGGTCAATGCCGTCGGCGAAGCCTTTACGGTTTACAAGATCGGGCAGGATCTGGACGTTGCATTGCCGCGCCGCGAACGAAAGGTCGGGCGCGGGCATCGCGGCTTTGTCGTCGAAGGCGATCAGGATATGCCGTTTGCAGAAGCGGCGCGGCGGCGCGATTTTACGATCAATGCGATAATGCAGGACGCGCTCACCGGCGAGATCATTGATTGCTACGGCGGACGCGAAGATATCCGTAACAAACTTCTGCGGGTCGTTTCAAAAGACACTTTTGCCGAAGATTCTTTGCGGGTTTTGCGTGCCGCGCAGTTTGCCGCTCGGTTTGAATTTGACATCGAAGCGGAAACGCAAGCGATTTGCCGAACGATTGATCTGACCGATCTGCCGAAGGAAAGAATCCGGGGCGAACTCGAAAAACTTCTCTTAAAATCAAACAAACCTTCGATCGGTTTGCAATGGCTAAAAGATTTAGGCGTTACAAAACAGCTTTTTCCTGAGGTTGAAGCAATGGTTGATGTTCCGCAAGAGCCGGAATGGCATCCTGAAGGCTGTGTATTTACCCATTCGCTGATGGTCGTTGATGAAGCGCGAAAATTGATTGACGATCTGGAAGTTGCCAAACAAGTGACGGTGATGCTCGCGGCGTTGTGTCACGATTTCGGGAAACCTGCGACCACCAAGTTTTTTGACGGACGCTGGCGTTCATACGCGCACGACGAGGCGGGCGTTGAGCCGACACTTTCGTTTCTTGACACTCTTGGTGTTTTTACGCTTGACGGTTACGATGTGCGGAGCCAGATCGTACAATTAGTTCGCTATCATCTGACGCCCGGAATGTTTTACAAATCGAAACCCGGCGACGGCGCATTTCGTCGTCTGGCGCGCAAGGTCGAACCCGATCTTTTGTATCGCGTTGCGAAAGCCGACAGCCTGGGCAGAAATCCCGAATGGCTGCCAAAGGAAAAATGGTTTAAGGCGGAAGCGCAGGAATGGTTTATCGAAAAGGTTCGTGCTCTTAATATTGAGCGCAAGGCTCCGCCGGCGATCTTGATGGGCAGACATCTGATCGAACTCGGCTTAAATCCTTCGCCTGAATTTAAGAGGATCATTGACGCGGTTTATGAAAAACAGCTCGACGGTCAGATCACGAATTTAGAGGAAGCGATCGGCGAAGCAAAAACATTGATCAAGAGTTTTGAGTCCCGCCTTTAGGCGGCTTTTCTGAAAGTTCCAAGTTCCGGATTGGAAGCCAGATTCGTCTTAACCTGGAACTTCGAACTTGGA
>JANLTD010001128.1:0-3985 GCA_031362765.1 Acidobacteriota bacterium
GGATGAAAAAACGACGGTTGAAGTTTCGCTCAAAAACCTGAACGGCAATGCCGTGATTGACATAATAGATTTCGGCAGCGGCGTGGCAGAAGCCGAATTAGAAAATCTTTTTCGCCCGTTTTACCGAATCGGCGAAGCGCGCGAGCGAAAATCGGGCGGTGTCGGTCTTGGTTTGGCAATCGCCGAACGCGCCGTTTTCGCGCACAAAGGCTCGATCAAAGCGCGGAACACGGGCGACGGTTTGCGGGTCGAGATCAAACTGCCCCTGAACGACGGGCATCAATAAATGATTTGACACAAAGAAGCACAAAAACAAGGCAAAGAATTGCCGTGATAAATTGTGAAACAACCGCCAACGGACGGTCAGCGGTTCCATTAAAAAGCGCCGATAGTTTCATAACGCTTGAAACGGTCGCCAAAAATCCGAGCAAACCAACCAGAACTGCACCGTGCATCAGATGTTTTCGTAAGTTTTCTTTTGATTTTGCCAGAAACCCCAAAAGCGCCAGAATCAATCCCAAAACCGACGGAATCAATGCCGTCATAACTTTCGTGACGGAACCATCCGGCGGCAGAGTTGCGACCGCATAACCGAATCCGCCAAGACCGAGTAAAATAAGTAAAATTCCAAATGTTATCGCCGTTGATGGCATAATGTTATCACCTCAAAAAAATAAGTTAGTTACAAATTAACAGAGTTTCAACCGAAAAACTAAGTGAAAAAAATTGTACTTGTTTAGGTCTTTGGTTTTTGGAAAGAAATTGCCGATTGATATTGAATTTCTCACCACGGCAGCTTATTTCGGTGAGTCTTGATTGAAAGCGGACGGGTTTCCACAGAAAAAACCAAAAACCAAAGACCAAAGACCAAAAGCCTAATCAATTACAAAAAACTAATAAAATCGCTTTGCAAACAACGACCTTTAATTCATCTTGTCAATTTCCTTTGAAAGTTTATCGGCCAATGACTTGTTTAGCGGTTCAAGCTTTTGTAATTGCTGACGCGCCGCGATCTTGTTGTTGAGACCGATGTAATTTAATCCCATCGCATAATAAGCATTGGCGTTATTCGGGTCAAACCCGACAACTTTTTGATATTGGACAATGGCGCGGTCAAATTGTTTCAATGTCCGTTGATTTTCACCCAACGCCATCAGTTTTTCGACGGATTTATAATCAATCTTCGCGGCTTTTTCAAAATGCGGCAGGGAAGCTTGATAATCTTTGCGGTTGTAGTAAATATTGCCGAGATAATAATGCGCGTTGGCATTATTCGGCTCAGAGCTTATAACTTCTTTGAAACCTGTTTCGGCTTTATCGAAGTTCTTTGCATTGTAATCGTTTAAGGCTTGCTCATAATTTCCGCTTTTGGCCGGCGATTTTTGACCGGAAGGCGACGGCAGAACGGATTTTTCGGTGGTCGGCGTAGAAGTTTTTTCGGTTGTTGTCGAGCTTCTCGAAGTATTTGAGGTCGGCGGTTTGTAACAAGCCGAGACACTGAAAATAACCGAAAGCGAAACAATAAGGGCAAAAAAGATTGTTTTGTTCATAATTAAATAGTTCCAAGTTCCAAGTTCCAAGTTCCAAGTTTCAAGTTTCAAGTTTCAAGTTGGATTTGTTTTTAACTTGGAACTTGGAACTTGGAACTATTTTTTTACCACCGGCAAAATTATCCTTGAACCGTTTTTGCCGCCGTAATAGACGCGTTCGGTTGCTTTTTGGAAATCGGATTCGGTCGCTTGCTTATAATTAGCCATAAACTTTTGCGGACTTCGAGCGACAAGCGGGAACCAGGTGCTTTGGATCTGAATCATTATGCGGTGACCTTTTTTGAAGGTGTGCGCGACGCCCGGCATCGTGTATTCGATCTTCGTCGCAATATTCGGCTTTAACGGTGCGGGTTTTTCAAAGCTGTTTCGAAATCTGGCGGGAAACGGTTCGCCGCGAAGCAGCATTTGATAACCGCCGGGCTGAAACACCGACCACGCCGAATTATCGGGCGGTTTGACGCCTTCGGGGAATTTATAATCATCCGGGAAAACATCTATCAATTTGACGACAAAATCCGAATCAGAGCCGCTCGACGAGATAAAAAGAGAAGGTTTGATGTCACCGGCGACCGTTATGTCGTCGCTCAAGACATCTGTTTGATAAACGAGAACATCCGGTCGGGTGGAAGCAAAACGCTGATCCTCGGTCATAAAATCACGCGGATAATTCGCCGTGATCTTTTGCGTGTAGGGAACCGGTTTTAACGGGTCGGAAACATATTCGTTAAAACCGTCTTTGGCTTTTAATGCGTCCGGCAAGAATATCAGACCACCGTTGGCGGTTAAATAAAGCGCGGTATTTGTGACGTTCGTCGGATTGTAATTGTCGAACGATTTCCATTCATTCGCGCCCGTGTCAAAGAGATTGACTTCCTTTATTTTTGAGATGTCGCCCTTATCTTTCAGAAAATGATCGAAAAAGGGAAGTTCGATATTGGCGCGATACCATTCGCTGGTTTTCTGTCCGAAATAAGCCGTCCCGAGCCAATCGCCCGAGGCGCGTTCCCAACCGCCGTGAAACCAAGGCCCGACAACCAAAACATTAAAGGGAATCTTCGGATTTTGCTTTTCGATATGCTGATAGGTCTGCAACGCGCCGTAAAGATCTTCGTTGTCATACCAGCCGCCGACGGTCATTGTCGCACAGCCGATATTTTTCAGTTTCGGCAGAATATTGCGGTCTTTCCACCACTGGTCATAATTCGGATGCGCCATCATTTCGTCCCAGAATTTGATGCGCGTTCCCAATGCGGTTTGATAATAGTCGGCAGTTTCTTTTAAGCCGCCGAGGTTTTTATAAAAGTCGTAACCGTCCTGTGTGTCGCGTCCGGTCCATTTTTTGATATACGCAAAATCAAAATTCGGCGTTGGACGATATTGCCCGAAACCCGTAAAAAACGAATAGTTTTGTGCTAAAAAAAGCGCGCCGTTGTGGTGCATATCGTCGCCGTGAAACCAATCGGAAACCGGCGCTTGCGGCGAACACGCTTTCAAAGCCGGATGCGAATCAATCGAACCGGCCGACGTATAAAAACCCGGATAAGAAATGCCGTAAGTTCCGACGCGCCCGTTGTTGTTGGCGACGTTTTTTACCAACCAGTCGATCGTGTCGTAGGTATCGGTTGATTCGTCAATATCTTTGGAGGTTTTGTTGTCAATATCGGGGCGAACGTCTTCAAACTCGCCCTCGGACATCGTTTTTCCGCGAACATCCTGATAAACGAAAATATAACGTTGCTTGGCAAATAGTTCGTTCGGCCCTAAAGAACCTTTGAAATTATCCGCGCCGTAGGGTGAAACGGTGTACGGCGTCCGACTTAACAGGATCGGATATTTTTCAGTCTGTGCCTTTGGCTCATAGATCGAAGTAAAGAGCTTGACACCGTCGCGCATCCGGATCATTACCTCGCGCTTTGTATAATTGTCCTGAATGTATTTGGAAAGCTCGGTTTCCTGCGGTTGCGGACGTTGTGCAAAGATCACGGCAAATGAACACAAAATCAATAAAAGGCCAACGAAAAATTTAGCTTTCATAGTTCTCCAAAAAAAATAGGCGAGTTACAAGTTACTCACCTATTTTGGCGCAGTTGAAGGACAAAAACAAGCTAAGCAACAAACCAAAAGTCATGAGATATTCTGTCTTCGTTCAGAGTCCAAACTTTAGTTTGCTTGCCCACCGCGTTTCGCTGGCGGGCACACGGCTTGTGCGTGGACTCTGAACGAAGACAGAATACCCGTATAATTTAAAGTTCTACTTATCTTCTCGCGTCTATTTCGACCACGAGCGTCACCTGCCCGCGAACATTTATCGAACCTGCCTGAATTTGCGTTTTATATTCGGGTTTTGCCATTGTATTGGAAGCCGCCATATACGGAGTTGCCGAAACGATCGGCGTCGGTGTCGAGCCGCCTTCAACCGTTTCGACGACCCGGAC
>JANLTD010001138.1:0-1637 GCA_031362765.1 Acidobacteriota bacterium
ACACGCTCACCGCCGGAAAGACGCGCCAAAAAGTGTTCCGCGACGTCCAGACGAAACTCTCCAAATTCATATAACTCTTTTTCTTTCAATGACATCTGCTTTGGCAGAAAGACGGAAGAAAAACGGAAGAACAATAGAAGATAAAACGAAAGATTCTTCCGCGCCTCTCGCGTAATCTGGTTCGTGTATCACATAGTGGCGGCACGCTCGAAGGGCACGATAAAAGATTTCTGTCAGGCATTTTACCACCCTTTGAGGATGAAAACAAGAATTTGTTTTGGCACTACGGGTGCGCCTTCGACGGGTACTTCCAAAAACCATTTTTGGTCGGTATTTATTTTTCAAAGACCATAAATTATTTATTTTCAATTATTTTGACCTCCATTTTCGAAAGGTGTCGCGCTATTAAGTAGAGAGCAAAATAATTGTAACCAATAATCGCCAGAATTTACTGTCGCAGCCGACATCGGCTTGCTTGGCGGCTATTGCGGAAAACAGATACGGCGATAGGCAAAACGCTCGACTAAAGTATTCGCACAAACAGAAAGGAAAAAACTATGAAAATCAAACAAAGCATACTCGTATTTGTCGGTGCCATCGCAGCATTGACCTTCGGTTCGGTAATTTCGGCACAGTATTTCGGCAATGGCGGACCATAAGCCCGCGCACCGCGATCAGGGCGGAATCCATTTCAAGCCTGACAAAAACTATCGAGCCGATCGTGTTTGCGCCGGTTATTTTGCAGGACAAATTTTATTTTGTTTCATAACTCAAACAAATTTTAAGAAGCAAAAACTTTATTTTTCGTAAGGAGAAAATCATGAAAAACATATTCAGAACAAATGCCGCTAATTTATTAAATCTAACAATTCAAAAACTTCCATTATCCCTTTATTCATTTCTCACCTTTTTGCTTTTAATGATATTCGTTTCCGCCGCTTACGCGCAGCCGACGAACATCGCGGGAGGGGCAGGGACGGTGACGTTCGGGGCGCAGGCGGTCACTTTGCCGAACGGGAATTTTGTCGTAACCGACCCTAATTACAGCGAGGGCGGCATCGGGGGTATCGGTGCGGTGTTTTTGTATGACGGCGCGACGTTCGCGCTGATTAGCAAACTCAAGGGTGTTACCTTTGCCGATAGCGTCGGCAACGCCCCGATTGAAGTTCTGACTGGCGGCAATTACTTTGTCGTCCGCAGCGACCTCTGGAACAGTCCTTCCGGGACGGCGGATGTCGGGGCGGTAACGCTGTGCAGCGCGACCGTTGGCTGTAACGGTACGGTTTCGCCCGCCAATTCGCTAATTGGCTCGACGACGAACGACAGAGTCGGCGATTATGGCAACACGGGGTTGCTCATCACGATGTTGCCGAACGGCAATTATATTGTTCGCAGCCCGTTCTGGGACAACGGCGCGACATCAAACGCCGGCGCAATAACATTCTGCAACGCGGCAACAAACAGTTGCGCAAATCAGGTCGTGTCAGCATCAAATTCGCTCGTCGGCTCGACAACACAGGATGTTGTTGCCGTCACGGGCATCATCATTCTCACCAATTTTAACTTTCTCGTGAATACCCCGACTTTTGTATATACGGGCGTGATTGTTGCGGGCGCGATAACACTTTGCAACTTCG
>JANLTD010001145.1:0-1601 GCA_031362765.1 Acidobacteriota bacterium
TTTAGAAAAAGAAGCTGATCAGCAAGCCTCTTTTGTGGCTGAACTCTGCGCCGGTGACGAAGAGCTCCAAGCCGAAGTTGAATCGTGGTTGGCGTCATATCGGGAAGCGGAAGCCTTTATCGAAAACCCGGCGTTCGAGGTCAACACCGTCTTTGCCGAAAACCAGTCAAAGGAAAAATATTTCGGGAACTACAAGATCGTCAGCGAGATCGGCGTCGGCGGAATGGGCGCGGTTTTTCTTGCCGAACGCTCGGACGGGGAATTTACTCAGCAAGTCGCGATCAAGATCATTCGCCAGGCGATTGCCGAAAGCGAACTCATCAATCGTTTCAAACGGGAACGGCAGATTCTTGCTTCATTAAATCATCCGCATATTGCCAAGCTACTCGACGGAGGCGTGTCCGCGGATGGATTGCCGTTTTTGGCGATGGAATATATCGAAGGCGACGCGATCACGAAATTTGCGGAGCGCGAAAACCTGAAACTTGAAGAACGGCTGAAATTATTCTTAAAAGTCTGTTCGGCAGTTGCCTACGCGCATCGGAATTTAACCGTTCACCGCGACATCAAACCATCAAATATTCTGGTCACGAAAGAAGGCGAACCGAAATTGCTCGATTTTGGACTTGCAAAGATGCTTGGCGATAATTTGGCAAACGACGCCGAACAAACCCAAACGGCTTTTCGTGCGCTGACACCGGCGTATGCAAGCCCTGAACAACTGAGGAACGAACCGGTCACGACCGTCTCGGATATTTACAGTTTGGGCATCGTTTTGTATGAATTGCTGACCGGTGAGCGACCGTTTGAATTTGAAGGCAAAAGTCTGGATGAAATCATCAGAACGGTGACACAATTTGAGCCGCCGCCGCCTTCGGCAAATCCGAAATCCAAAATCCAAAATCCAAAATTGCGGGGCGATTTGGACAATATTGCTTTGATGGCTTTGCGGAAAGAACCTGAAAGGCGTTACCAATCGGTCGAAGCATTTGCGGACGACATCGAAAGATATTTAAAAGGCTTACCGGTTGCGGCGCGGCCGAACACTTTTTCGTATCGTGCGTCAAAATTTATCAAACGCCATAAAGTCGGAATTGCGGCGGCGAGCTTGATTTTGCTGAGTTTGATTGGCGGAATTGTCGCCAGCATCTGGCAAGCTCGGGTTGCGCAGCGCGAAAAGGAAAAGGCGGAAAGCATCAGCGCATTTCTCGAACAAACGCTCAAATATTCAAACCCGTTTTTGAATAATTTGCGAAAAAGCGGGAACGAAACAACCGTCAACGAAGCATTGGACGAAGCGGCGCGAAGGCTCAAAAACGGTGAAATCGACAACCAACCGGAAGTCAAAGCCGAACTCCAATACACCATTGCCACAATCTATTTATCGCAAGGCAAATACAGCGAAGCCCGCCAATTTATGGAGCAATATGTGTTTTTTCTGCGCCGAACGTATGGCGAAAACCATCCGAAAATGATTAGCGGTATGAGTTTGTGGGCGGTTCTGGTTTTTAATAATGGCAAACTTGACGAGGCGGAAAAAATCTACCTCCGTTATCTGCCGTTGCTCAGAAACGAATATCAAAAGGGCAATGTTAAATCTG
>JANLTD010001158.1:0-3034 GCA_031362765.1 Acidobacteriota bacterium
TTAAAGATTAAATTAACCGCAGAGACGCGGAGACGCAGAGAAAATAAAAAAAACTCTCGGCGTCTCCGCGTCACTGCGGTGAGAAACAAAATGCAAAAATTCACGAAACACACCGGAAAAACCGTCGCGCTTTATCAGCCGAATATTGATACCGACCAGATCATTCCGAAGCAATTCTTAAAAAGGATCGAACGCACGGGTTACGGCGAATTTCTTTTTTACGATTGGCGTTTTAACGCGGACGGCAGCGTAAAAAGCGATTTTGTTTTGAATGATCCGAAATACAAATCGGCTTCTGTTTTGATCGCCGGCGCGAATTTCGGTTGCGGCAGTTCACGCGAACACGCGCCGTGGAGCTTGACCGATTATGGCTTTTGCGCGGTTATCGCGCCTTCGTTTGCTGATATTTTTTACAATAATTCTCTCAAAAACGGACTTTTGCCGATCGTGCTCAGCGAAGAAAAAGTCTCGGAATTGGCTCAAAAATCTCAAAATCAAGAAAATTACAAATTAACTGTTGATTTGGAAAACCAAACGATTACTGATAATCACGGCTTTCAAGCGAGTTTTGAAATTGATGAGTTTCGCCGCCATTGTATGCTGGGCGGTCTGGACGATATTGGTTTGACCTTGCAAAATGAAGCGAAAATCTCGGAATATGAAAACGCCGCAAAAAAGGTTCGCAGATTTGCTTCATTCTAATTGCGCTTCGTTAAAATATAAAATTTTCCCTGTTTGCAATTTTTTGTTTGGATAAGTTACCATAAATTCTCGTTAAAACAAGAGTTTTATTAGCCTTAAACTCAGAAATAAGTTAAAATTTAGAGGCTTTAAGATTTCTTGACGACTTCGCGCATTTATGGGCTTTTCAACAATTGCAATTCACGCAGGAAATGAACCTGATATCGCCACCGGTGCGGTCAGTGTTCCGATCTATCAAACTTCAACTTACGCGCAAGAAGGTTTAGGGAAAAACAAAGGTTACGAATATGCGCGGACGCAAAATCCGACCCGTTCCGCGCTTGAAAAAAATATTGCCGCACTTGAAGGTGCGCGCTTTGGATATGCTTTTGCTTCCGGAATGGCGGCGACCGACGCGGCTTTGAAACTTATCAAATCAGGCGACCATGTTATTTTGGGCGATAATACTTACGGCGGAACTTTCCGGCTTTTCGATAAAGTTTTATCGAATTACGGCGTCGAATTTGATTTGGTTGACACGACCGATGCGACCAATCTCGAAAAGGCGTTCAAACCGAATACAAAAATGGTTTTTGTCGAAACACCGACCAATCCGGTTATGTCTGTCACGGATCTGCGGGCAGTTTCCGAGATCGCTCACCAACACGGCGCGCGCGTTGTCTGCGATAACACGTTTATGTCGCCGTATTTACAGCGTCCGATCGAATTCGGTGTTGATATTGTCGTTCATTCGACCACCAAATATTTGAACGGACATTCGGATTCGGTTGGCGGTTTTGTCGCTTTGAATGATGAAAAAGATGCCGAATGGATTAAGTTCATCCAAAATTCGGTCGGTGCGATTCTTTCGCCGTTTGATTCTTTTCTGGTTCTTCGCGGCACGAAAACATAGGCCGTGCGGATGGAAGCACACGATAAAAACGGCCGCCAGGTTGCGAATTTTTTAGCCGAACACCCGAAAGTTCAGAAAGTCTATTACCCGGGTTTGGTGTCGCATCCGCAGCACGAATTGGCAAAACGCCAGCAAAAAGGTTTCGGCGGAATGGTTGCATTTGAAACCGGTTCGCTTGATAATGCAAAGAAGGTTTTGGAAAGCGTCAAACTTTGCATTTTGGGAGAGAGTTTGGGCGGCGTTGAATCGCTGATTTCGCATCCGGCATCAATGACCCACGCATCTGTCCCGATCGAGAAACGCGAACAATTAGGAATCACCGATGGACTGGTACGAATTTCCGTCGGAATTGAAGATGTCGAAGACATCATTGCAGATTTAGACCAGGCACTTAGTTAGCAGATAGTGGAAAGTTGGGAGAGGAAAACAGATCTTTCCGCTCTTTAACTCGCCGCTCTTTACTCGCTACTCGAAAAATATGTTGATTGTTGAAACACATGCTACATCCCATATCGGGCGTGTCCGCAAGGGCAACGAGGACAACTATCTCTTGTTAAATATCTCTGGCGCGAAAGCCTGGATGAGTTCGCAAGACCCTGATGAATTCGTTATCGAATCGCAAAGATTCGAAGTTGACGACAGCGGAATTGTTTTAGCCGTTTCCGACGGTATGGGAGGCGCGTTGGCGGGCGAGGTTGCCAGCCAAATGGCAGTTGAAACCGTCAGCAAGAAGTTTTTAGATGACGACCCCGAAAGAACCATCGCGCCGCAAAACTTTAGCGATTCGCTAATTGGAACTCTCTACGAAGCCACGCTTTATTCCAATCATTTAATTCATCAACAAGGCCGTTCCGATCCGCAATATCAGGGAATGGGCGCAACCTTTACCGGCATTGGCATCACTAACGAAGCGGTTGATCTGATCCAGGTCGGCGACAGCCGGGCTTATCTGGTTCGCAATGGAAATATTTATCAAATAACCAAAGACCAATCGCTTGTCCAGCAATTAATTGACGCAAATCAGATCTCTGCCGAAGAAGCCGAACATCATGCACTTAAAAATGTGATTTTACAGGCTCTCGGCGCGCAAAGCGAGATCTTTCCGGTTGCCGCCCGTTTGACGCCGAACCACGACGACATTTTACTTCTTTGCAGTGATGGTTTATCAAATAAAGTCAGCGGTGTTGAAATGCAAAAGATCGTTTTGGATCACCTTGGCCACTTGGAGATGGCTTGCGCCGAGCTTGTCAAAAAAGCAAATGAAAATGGCGGCGAAGACAACATCACCGTGATTTTGGCAAAAATCACCGGAGACGGATTGCCCGAACCCGCGGAAGGCGAGCTTAGACTGGAGCTTTTGAACATCGGAAACATTCACGACACCGCAGATCAGGACACAGCCGAGATTATTTAAGGCAAAAGTAAAAAGGCAAAAGTAAA
>JANLTD010001162.1:0-2919 GCA_031362765.1 Acidobacteriota bacterium
CATCAAGGACTGGCTTATCGTCATTAAAATGAAGGTTCCAATTATATGAATTACGAATCATACTATGACCAAGACGAAAAGCTGCAACTGAAAATTCCAAAGGAATGAATGGGGATTCCGGTTTTGGAAAATAAAATTGTCTGCCCCCGTTTAAGACATCGTTCAAGACAGATTTCTTGATAATTTTAGGAAGATAATCTTTTAGGATAATCCATTGATAATGTTGAATAACAATTTTGCGAGCCGCTTCAAATGTTTGAGTCGAATCATCCGCCTCAAGATACTTAACAACGGCATTATGAAACCGCATAAACGCGACCTGTGTTTGAGCAACTGCTAAATTCTCATCGTTGCGAAAGTCAACAATTTGTGCGATCGGCTTATTCGCATATCTTGGCAAATCTTTACCGACAAATATTCTATCTTCAATATCACCTTTTACAGTGTCGCCCAATTTCAAAAGAGTTTTGGAATTTTCTGCCATCAAAAACTCTCTTTTAGGTTCATCAGGGTTAGATGGCGATTCAAAACCATAAATCGTCTCTAAGTTTAAAAATGGAGTTCGTTTGTTTGTTATACTTGATGAAAGTATCGGCTCCCAAGGCGGAATTCTTTCTACAACGGCCGAATCAAGCGTTATATCATGGTCAATAAATTGTCCCAAATAGGTATAACCTGCCGGAATCCTTTTGCGAGTTTCGGTCATAAATTTCGCTAATTGATTTAGTTCAGTATCTGTTGGACAATGCGCTTCGTTGATTTCAAGCATTTGCTCGTAACCGAAATTGTTCTCTGCCATCATTTTCTTCCAGCACTCCTTCGATCTGTTGTTTCTACTTTTGTGTTTATTAAATGTAAAAACAATTCCTATAATTGAAAGAACCAAATCCAGCTAAAATCTATCATTAATAAATATTTTTTCGGAAAGAATTATTTACATTATTTATTGTCTTGAAAAAAAATGAAATCTTTCACGAACCTTGAAGCTTTTTCCCCGACAATCTTTAGCTCTTCTAATTAGTTACCGTTCTGTCCCTATTGGAATCTTTGTGCAGAAGAATTGTAATATTCAACCGGTGCCAGCTCATCCGTAAAGATCCGTGTTTCGAGTTTAATCGGCTCAGTATATAAATTACTGAGAAGTCTCGAAACTTCTACATCGGCAGATTTCAGCATAACCGGATTTCCTGTTTTAAGAGCGACAATAATAAGATTTTGCACATCTTCATCAGCACGTTCACTGCGCACCTTAAAAAGATAGACTTGCGGAAAAATCTGTTGATAGGTCGCGATCTCCGCTTGCAGGAAACGGCTTGCATCTCCTTTGATCGCACCGCCGACATTGAGGATCACGACGCCATCGTCTTTGAGAACGCGGTTTATTTCGGTCACGGCTTCGATGGTCGTCAATTGAAACGGAACGCTAAACAAGGAACCGAATGCGTCCATCAGCACGGCATCGTATTTGTTTGCGTCGCTATGATTGAGAAAGATTCGGCCGTCTTCGTGAAATATTCGCAGATTCGGATTTTCCTTTAGTCGAAAGTATTTTTTGGCGATTTCGGTCATTTGCGGATCAATCTCGACCACTTCGATCTGTTTGTCGGGATAGGTTCTTAAATATTCCTTCGGGAACGAATAACCCGCGCCGCCGATCATCAATGTTGTTTGAAAATCTGCTTTGAAATGACGGATCAAGTGATAATATTTGGCGTATTCCGAAGCGAGTTCGTCGCTCTCAATGTACATTTTCGACTGGATAAAATACGGGTCAATCGCCATCGCGCGAAACTTCTTTCCGCTCGCTTCGTCCGTCGTCGTAAAAATCTGGACGCGGCTGTATTCGGTGTCAATATCGTGTAAATCACTTGTTTTTAGCAAATAATAGTTTTGCAATTCGGTTGTCAAAATGCCGCAAACAAAAAAGATCAAAACCGTCAGGTTCGTTTTTGTAACCACAAACGGCGCGAGCAAAATTGACAATCCAATCAGGCAAAAACCGATCAGATAAAGCGTTTTTGTGCTGCCGACAAATGGAATCAGAAAAAATCCGGCTAAGAATGTGCCCGCAATACTGCCGACCGTCGAAAGCGCGTAAAGCCGGCCGACGGTTTTGCCGGAATCTTCGAGCGAAATCATTTTTAATTTAACAGCGTAAGGTGTCACAAAACCGAGCAGAACACTTGCCGGAGCAAATAGCAGAAGTGCGGCAACAAGCGATTTTATTTCCAGGATCAACGGGCTTGCGGCAACAACCGATAAAACAATGTCTTTGAAAAGAATCGTGACGGCGACCGTGCCGCCAGCCAGAAAGATGATCGAAGCGAGAATCTTAAGGTCGGGTTTACGGTCGGCAGTTTTTCCGCCAAGCCAATAACCGAGGCTTAACGCCGCGAGAATTACGCCGATCAGACTTGTCCAAACATAAGTTGACGAACCGATATACGGCGACAGCAGCCGCGATCCGATGATCTCATAAATCATCACGAGTGCGCCGCACACAAAAACGGTTATTTCGAGGATGATTTTTTTCGGTTGACTCATTTTTTTCACCACCAAGAAACAATAATCTCAAAGCTATTTTATTATTCTTTGTGTTCTTTGGGACTTTGTGGCTTAAATTCCGTTCGGCAAAACAAATGCGCCGATGTGCGGTTGATTTGTATTCAAAGTTGTTTGAAGAGCGATCAGCAAGGCGTTGCGAAGATTTTCGGGTGTCACGATCGCATCAACCAATCCACGCGCCGCCGCGTGTTTGGCGTCGAGTTCTTTTTCGTACGTTTCACGCACCTTTCCTATTTCGGCAAGCATTGCGTCGTCGGGCTCTTGACCGTCTTTTTTGAGCCTTTCGATCTGCGTTCCGAATATCGCGACCGCCGCCGAATCGCCTTCCATAACGCCCATTCTTCCCGTCGGTAA
>JANLTD010001209.1:0-5164 GCA_031362765.1 Acidobacteriota bacterium
GGGATCAGTCGCTTTATCAAGACAAGATTCTTTCGGCCGAAAGCAAGAAATTGATGTTTACTCCGGGACTTTCGAATTATGGTTACGGCTTCGTGATCGCGGATCAGCCGATCGGAAAAACAGAGAAGAAAACCAAAATCATCCAACACGGCGGCGGAATCAACGGCTTTAATTGTTTGCTGACACGAGCGGTTGAAAACCGGCAAACTATTATTATTTTAGACAATGTCGGTCTTGGGCAATATCACGGGAAGATCACGAATTCGATCATCGGTATTCTCAACGGACAACCGGCAGAGTCGCCGAAGAAATCAATTGCCGAAACACTTTACAAGATCGCGGTTGAAAAAAATGCCGCAGCAGCCGTTGCCGAATACAGAAAACTCAAAGCCGCAAATTCTCCGACTTTTAATTTTGCGGAAAGTGAACTCAACACGCTCGGTTACCAGCTTTTGGGGATGAAACGCACGAAAGACGCGATCGAGATCTTCAGGCTCAATGTCGAAATGTTTCCAAATTCGGCAAATCCGTATGACAGTCTCGGCGAAGCCTATCTCGCGGACGATCAAAAAGAACCGGCACTCGCAAATTACAAAAAAGCGTTCGAACTCGACCCGAAGAACTCCAACGCTCTGCAAGTTATAAACCGGCTTGAAGGCAAAGAAACAAAGGTTGATTCTTCGGTTTTCGATGCGTATGTCGGCGACTATGAACTAGGCCCGAATTTTATTCTGACGATTTCCAAAGACGGCGATAGATTGTTCGGGCAAGCAACCGGACAGGGAAAGCTTCAGTTGGAAGCGGTTTCCGAAACCCAATTTACAGTACCTTCCATAAAAGCAAATATTTCATTTGAGAAAGATTCGGCCGGAAAAGTAATTGGTTTGGTGTTGGTTCAGGGCGGGCAAAATATCAAAGCAAAGAAAATAAAATAACAGATTCTGTTTTCTTTTTGACAAGAGTCGCCTGTCTGTTGCCAAACACGGACAGGCGATCTTTTCAAATTAAGGCATTAGCATTCTACGAATCAGCATTCACAGCCGCGGCAAAATTTCGCAGCTCGGCTTCGTTGATTTCTCCACCATAAGCGTGAATATTTCCGAGATATTTCATTCCCAAGTATTCCGCTGATTCCGAAAACGGCAGCCAGAAATATTCACCCAGATTGCCGCCGCCCGAGCAGCTCAAAGCCGCCATACTCTTTCCTCGCAGCTTTCTTCCAAGGTCCTTTTCAATCGTCAAAAGATCGGTTATGCGGTCAAAAAAGACCTTCATAATTCCGCTCATTGAATACCAATAAACCGGTGTCGCGAAAATCAACGCGTCGTAATTTTCAATAATATGACGCATCAACTCAAGATAGTCATCGTCTTTATTTTTGTGTTCGTAGTCGTAATAACCAAAATTGTAATCGTTCAAATCAAGCAGATCCCAACCGGCTATGCTCTTCAAATGAAGTGCTGCCTTCGCTGTCTCGCCGTCTTTCCTTGAGCTTCCTAAGATGATTAATTTTTTCATTCGCGTAATTTCCAGATCAGATTTCTACAATTCTACTGTGTCTCATGACAAAGCCACGAATCGCTCCGTGGCTTTTGTCGTTGTTACTGATTTTTCTATTTTTTCGCGGACTTCATTGCTTTTCCGCTCGCAACATTTTCTGCATAGAAACGCTTCATATTGCTTGCGATATAGTCCAGATGATCTTCGACCGCAAAATGTCCTGCTTCGAGGCGGTGCATTTCAGCCTTCGGAAGATCTTTCAAATAGGCCTCTCCACCGGCCGGCGTGAAGAAAATGTCGGTCTGTCCCCAAAAGATGATCGTTTTGGGCTGATTATCCCGGAGAAACTTTTGCCAGACCGGATACAGCTCGACGTTCTTGCGATAGTCGTAAAACAGATCGAGATTGACACGGACGGCATTTGGTCTTTCCATAAATCCAAAATCCGATTCCCAGTTGTCAGGACTTATCAGCTCGGGATTTTTCGCGCCGAAAAGATAGATCCCTTTGATCGCGTCTTTGGTCAAAAAACCTTCGAGCGGTTTTTCCGTTTCCGGCGAGCGGTTTTTCCATAATGCGCCGCGAAGTCCGTCCCAGACCGCTGTGAAACCGATCTCGTAGGCATTGGTATTCTGAACGATCAGCCAGTCGAGTGCTTTCGGATTGCGTCCGACGATCCTGAATCCAACCGGACCGCCGTAATCCTGAGCATAAAGACCGTAGTGTTCAAATCCTTTTTGCTTTAAGAAATGCTCAACAATTAACGAAATTCCCTCAAACGTGTAATCATACGTCGCTGGATCAGGAATATCGCTGAGCCCGAAGCCCGGATAATCAGGAGCGATGACATGAAATTTGTCCGACAGCGACCGGATCAAATTACGATATTGATGCGACGCGGCCGGAAAGCCGTGGAGCAGCACGATTTTGGGATTCGACGGATTTCCCGCCTCGCGATACGCGATGTTGAGTCCGTCAACTTTTAAGAAAGCATACTTCACACCGGTTTGGTCTGCAGCAACCGCCGCGATATTCTTGTTTGCGGTTTGAGCGTTGATGCTTGACCCAAATAAAGCAATCGCCAATGTTCCCATCCATAAAATCTTCCGCCAGTTGTTTTCTATCATTTTATTCTTCATTGTTTTTTCCATTATTCTTAAATTTATTAGCAATATCCATCTTGCATACCCCGTAAAAGCATCTGTTATGCCAAACCAAAAAAATGACTCAACTGATGCAATTGCAATAGTTCACCATTGCGGGACGATCTTTCATTGACAACGACTATGCGAGAGATAACGACATTACGTTGCACACCCAACGAATTATCGTTATTATAAATGCTATGAGTCCGGAAATAGCCTTCAATTCGATAAATGAACTGATCGTCAGAAAGAGTCCGGTGAAGGAAACGCTTTCGGCGATAACGTCGCAGATGTTGAAGCATGAGGATGTCGCACTCGCGCGAATTTGGCTTGTGGATAAAGGCGATATTTGCGATAACTGCGTGATGCGCCCCGTTTGCCCCAATCAGAATAGCTGCTTACATCTGACGGCGAGCGACGGCAGAAATCTCAGCGGCGAGACTGAATGGTCAAATATCGGCGGAAGATTCCAACGATTTCCATTCGGAGTGCGGAAAATCGGTCATGTTGCGGATACCGGCGAGTCGGTTTTTCTGGACAATCTACGAACTTCAAAGAGTTCGTGGATCGCCGATCAGGATTGGATCAATAACGAACACATCGACGGTTTTGCCGCGCATCCGCTCAAATTTCAGGACGATATTCTGGGCGTGATCGCTGTTTTTTCGCGCAAGAACATTTCACAGGAGAGTTTTGAATGGCTGCGCGTTTATGCCGAGCAAGCCTCGATCGCGATCGCCAACGCGCGCGCTTTTGAAGAGATCGAAAAACTACGTCAAAAATTAGAAGACGAAAATGTTTATCTCAAGGAAGAGATCGAAGAAACCGGACAACATAAATTCCTGATCGGAAAAAGTCCGGTTTGGACAAAAATTCTCCAGCAGATCGAGCTCGTCGGAACATCTGACGCGACGGTTTTGCTGACCGGCGAAAGCGGTACGGGCAAAGAAATGGTCGCCCGCGCTCTGCACGAAACGAGCCCGCGCCGCGATCAACCGCTCGTTAGGGTAAACTGCGCCGCTATCTCCAACGAACTTTTTGAGAGCGAATTTTTCGGGCATATCAAAGGCGCGTTTACCGGAGCGTTCAAAGACCGCACGGGCCGTTTTCAGCTTGCCGACGGCGGCACGATCTTTCTCGACGAGATCGGCGAATTGCCGCTTCAGATGCAGGGAAAACTTCTACGGGTTTTGCAGGAAAAACAATTTGAACGAGTCGGTGAAGACCGCACAAGAACGGTTGATGTCCGTATATTTGCGGCAACCAATCGAGATCTATGGGCGGAAGTCGAAGCCGGAAATTTCCGTCAGGATCTGTTTTATCGCTTAAGCGTTTTCCCGATCCATCTGCCGCCGCTTCGTGAGCGTCTCGAGGACATCGAACCATTGACCAAACATTTTCTCACGCAAAATGCGGCCCAAATGCACTGCGAAGTTTTCAAATTAACCGATGACGACATCAAAACTCTACAAAGCTATTCGTATCCGGGCAATGTCCGCGAGCTGCAGAACATTGTCGAACGCGCGATAATCCTTGCCCGCTGTAATCGTCTGAATTTTACGATGCCGCAAGTTTTAAACCGAATGATCGTGACAGAAAACCGGGATGTCCCGGCTGAAAACTCAATTCTTACATATCAGGATCTGAAGAATTTAGAACGCGAAAACATCATACAGGCCTTGCAAAAAACAAACTACAAGATTTACGGAAACGGCGGCGCGGCGGAAATCCTCGGATCAAAACCGACGACTTTGATCTCGAGAATCAAGGCTCTGCAAATCCCGATGCGCCCGGAATTTTAAGCGAAGTCCCTAAACTGTTCTGTAATGCGTCAGTAAAAAGTTAGATCTGCCCACGAAACACACGAAAGGCACGAAAAAAAATCAACTAATGTTCTTTTTTAGTGTATGCGCGTGTGTGCGCGTGGGCAAAAAGTCTTTCTGTAACTTTTTACTGACGCATTACATCTGTTCTTTTGTATCTATTCGTCGCTAATTTGTTTTTGTTGTAAAATCAAAGTTTTATGAATAGAAGAAAACTCGGCATTGCAATTATCGGATTAGGCGGCGCGGTCGGCACGACGATGGTCGCCGGCATCGAACTTCTCAAAAAAGGCACGATCGGCACCGAAGGATTGCCGCTCGCCAATCTGGACGCGCAAATTGTCAAAGATCTGGCGGATTACAAAGATATAGTTTTCCGCGGTTGGGATCTGTTCGGCGAACATCTTGCCAAAGCCGCTGAAGAACACGACGTTTTGACGCATAAACAATTTGTCGCGGTCGAAGAAGAGCTGCGGCAAATCAAACCGTGGCGGGCGGCCGGAAACATCGAATTCCTTGCCAATATTGAAGGCGACAATCAATTTGCGCAAGAAACCTCGCATCGCGAAACGATAACAAAGCTCAAAAACGATTTAGAGGCATTCAAAAAGACCTGCGATGCGGCGGTCGTGATAAATCTCGCCTCAACCGAAAAGCTCGCCGCCGAAGGAAACGAGAGTTTTAATTCGCTCGCCG
>JANLTD010001211.1:0-7336 GCA_031362765.1 Acidobacteriota bacterium
TCCTTCAGCAGTCGCGCCGCCGTCAAGCAGCAGCGCGATATTCGGATGATTGAGCGATGCCAGGATCTGACGTTCGTTGCGAAACCTGCGCAGAATCGAATCGGTGTCCATTCCGCGTTTGATAAGTTTGACGGCGGCCTTTGTTTTGAACTTTCCGTCGGCGCGTTCCGCCAGATAAACCGCGCCCATTCCGCCGCGCCCGATCTCTTTGATCAGGCGATAGGCGCCCGTCAGACGGCCCTGCATTGTGTCTAATTCTTGTGCGGCGGCGGCCGTTTCGGCATCGAAACGCGCCAGCAGGTTTTCAACCTCGCGACGTATTTCCGGGTCTTCGGCGGCGATTTTGGTTAAATATTCCTCGCGTTCCGGTTTCCCAAGATCGGTTGCGGTATGAAAAACCGTTTCAATTTTTTGGCGGCGTTCTGAAGGCATTGCGTTTGTCAGAATTCATTGATAAAAGAATTTTTTCAAAGTATATAACGAACACAGCATTTTTTCGACAGGAAAGTTCAGTTTGGAATGATACTTTTTCCAAATGTCCTGCGCGTTAATAACGTCGGCCGTATTTTGCAATGGAGAACAATATGAAAGAGCGTCACGAATTCAAATATAAAATATTTGCTTTAATTTTACTTTTTACAACAATTTTCGGAAACTTTTCCGCTTTTGCGCAAACCAAACCAAAACCGAATACACCAAAATGTTCGGGCGCGTGGACGGGCAACATAACGTTCACGCGAACACAAACGATGACCGACAACAAAGTTACGCCCCGCGTTTCGGGACGCGGCAAAGATACCCGCGATATTCAGATGAAATATGATTACAAAGCATCGGTCGCCGTGATCGAAGCACCCGAAAAAAACGGTTCGAGCATTGGCAAAGCGACGATCAACAGCGTCTATTCAATGACTGAAAGAACCAAAGCCGAAGAAGAAAATTCCTGCGACCGCGGCAAATCTTTTAAGCTGATGACCGGAAATTTCACGAACCTGACCGAAATCAGCCGAAACGGCAGCGGCGAAGCCAATGTTTCGATCGGCGTAAATTCTGACGGAACTTACAGCGTCGGCGTTGGTTTGCCGCAGATTTCGGGTAAAACGTCGGGTTCGCAGAGCGCAACTTACAGCGGGCAATGTTCGCCGAAACAAGGCAATAATATTGCTGCTCCAACTACTCCCGCCACCATTCAGGGCGCTTCGTTCAGGTCAAACGGCACGAATCGCGTTGACCCAGGCAATCCCAATAAACTTTCCGGCAGTTGGTCGGAAACAGCTTTGGGAATCACCAATACAATCACCTGGAGTCTGCAAAAATGCGGCGGAGAATTGCGCATCTCCGATCTGAAATTTGAAGCTATGAAATTTCCAAATTGGGATGATTGGCAGGAAATTACCGAACAAAAAGGAACGATTGACGGAAATTTCGTCAAAATAAAGGCGAAAGTTTTGAACACTTCTGGCGAAACAAAATATGCCGATGTGCGTTTCAAAGAAACCTATAAAGGCGACAAATGGGACGGAGCAAGACCTGACGCGCCGCTCAAAGATAATGCCATCAGCGTTCGCGTGGATGCGGGCGAGGAAAAAGATGTCGAAATGGTTTGGGATTCAAGCGGTTATGCCTGGTTTGACGATGGTCGCCCGCGTCTTCTTCAACGCATCAAAGCCGAGCTTGAAGAAAACGACAAAAAGATTGATGAAATTACGAAAAATCTAAAAGTCGCCCCAAAACCTGTCGTCTTGGTTCACGGACTCTGGAGCAATTGGCAGAGGTTTCAAACGTGGCAAAATATTCTCACGACAGTTCATTCTTACGATTGGAAAGCGTTTCCTGTCGGCGAAAACATACAGCACGGCTGGCTGGATACGGGCGGCGAATTTTTGTCGGGCAAGCAGGGAAAAACCGTTCCTGAAAATGCCCGACAGCTCAAATCTTACATCGAATATGCCCAAAAAGACCGTAATGCGTGGCATGTTGATGTGGTTGCACATTCGACCGGCGGCTTGATTGCACGACATTATATCAATAGTTTGATGCCGCCAAATTCGACTGATGGTCGTCCGCAGATTTCACATCTCTTGATGCTCGGAACACCGAATCTTGGCAGTCCGTGTGCTGATTTGCTTTATTCGCAAAACCAATCTCTGTATCAGGCAACGACCGAATTTGCCCAAACTTTTAATCGGCAAAACTCCAACCGCAAAGGTGTCAGGTTTTCCGCACTCGCCGGTAATCCCCTGCCGACATTTTGTTACGAATTTGAACGGAACGACGGCTTTGTCACCGTTCCATCGGCAAAATGGACAATTAAAGATACTGCCGAATCAGAAAGCCTGCATACCGATTTAACGGGAACAAAAGACTTTTCGGATTTCGTCCGACCGCATTTGGCAATCGGACCGAAGGGCGATCACAATCCTGAAATTCCTGATTTGCCGAATCGAACCGGACAAAATAATTCAAGTAGTTTCGGCGCGTTTTTCACGAATGCCTCATACAAACCGCAGTTCTTAAACGAGTCTTCGAACGAAAATAAAACTGCCGATGGTTTCTATCAGCCGGATTTCGCAAAAGCCGTCAAGCTTTCGGCAAAACAATCGGTTGAAATTGAAATACCGGTTGAAACGGCGCAAAATTTCGGTTTGAGCTTTATGGCTCGGCCGGAAATTTCCGCGACGCTTTTTAATGATAAAGGCGTGATTGTCGGCAAAAATCTGACAAACACTCCGGAAGCAAACGCGTGGTTTCGTTCGATCTATTACAACAAACCGACTGTCGCGGGAACGTGGAAGCTAAAACTTGAAAACACTTCCGACCAAGAATTGGAAGCAATTCTGGCAACCTGGAAAGATACTCGGTAGATCCAAATTTCGGATTTCGGATTTGGGATTTCGGATTAACAAACGATCCGAAGCTCAAGTTTTCGAAGGAAATTCAGGTTTTCGCTTCATAAAAAATACGAAATCCGAAATCCGGCATCTGAAATTTGGATCTACTGATACTGTAAAATAGACATCTGACAAAGTTTGTCGCCCTGGGGCTTTGCTCGCGGTGTGCAGACGGCAAACTGAAGTTCACCGGACATAAATTTATGAAATTTGCCAAATATACATTTAACGCGGCGGGAATTTACGGGTTGATCGTACTATTGCCGCAGTATTTTCTCGAAGAAAAAAACGGCCGTGATTTTCCGCCGGCGATCACGCATCCCGAATATTTCTACGGTTTTGTCGGCGTTGGACTCGCGTTTCAAATCGCCTTTTTGATGATCGCCCGAGATCCTGTACGCTATCGAATGATGATGATTCCCGCAATGATCGAAAAATTCAGCTTTGCGATCGCCGTTTACGCGCTTTTCGGGCTTGGTCGGGTTGCGCCGATGATGGTCGGCGCGGCAAGCATAGATTTGATTCTGGGAATTTTATTTGTCGAGGCGTTTTTGAAGACGAAAGAGGAATAAATAGTTCCAAGGTCTAGGTTCCAAGTTCCAAGTTAAAGAGCAATCCAACTTGGAACTTGAAAACTGGAACTTGGAAGCTGGAACTTGGAACTAAATATATGAGATTAGAACCTATCGAAAAACCGTCAAATCCTTTGTTAAAAATAGCTTACTGGTTTTCCAAACGGCAGTTCGGCAAAGTTATGACACCGCTCAAAGTGATTTATGCACGCAAATTTTCGTTGTTGCAGTTTGCGATGAAGATCGCAAAATTCGAGGAAAAGCAAAATTCGCTCGCGCCCGACCTGCGGTTTTTGATAAAAATCGCGGCGGCAACCGAAAACGGGTGCACGTTTTGTCAGGACATCGCGCTCGCGCAAGCCGTGAAAGGTAAGATCGGAACCGAAAAATTCGTCGCGCTGATCAAGGGTGAAGATTCCGACGCTTTCGACGAAAAAGAACTTTCGGTTCTCGCCGTCATCCGGCAATACGCGGCGGAAAGAAAAGTTTCGGACGCTGAATTTGCCGAACTCAAGCGGCACTTCAGCGAAACGGAGATCGTTGAGATCCTCGCGCTCAACGCCTTTGAGCAATTTTACAACGCGCTGACAATTCCGCTCGAAATCGAATCGGACGGCTTACGCGTTTTAGCCGAAAAAGCATCAACCAAAAGCTGAGATCAGCCGCGAAAAAATGTTTAAAACCACCCTAATTGATGAGGTCTTTGGTTTTTAGTTTTTGGCTTTTGGGCTTTGGTTTTATTCAACGTAACCTTGATGATCTTAACCGTAAAATAAGCGGGAATTGTGAGAAATTCAAAACTCAATCTGTAATTTCTATCAAAAAACCCAAAAACCAAAGACCAAAAACCGAAGACCTCATCAGGTACAATTTCTTTCAAAAAACCCAAAAACCAAAGATCAAAAACCAAAAACCAAAGACCTAATCAAAACAAATTACGGCACAAAAGCATTCGGTGTCGGGAAATCGCCGGCGGATCCGAATTGCTGGATCATCGTTCCGGCAGTCGAACGTTGTGCAAACCAGGTCGAACTTGAGGGACGGAAAACCGCCGCGTCAAATTTGCCGTCGCCGTCGTAATCGCCGGGCGTCGGAACATCGCCGTTGGCGCCGAACGGGAATGAATAAAAAGTGAAGTTTTCGCTGCGTTGAATAAACCAAAAGCCTGTGCCTGGACGAAAGACGGCGATGTCAGTCACGCCATCACCGGTGTAGTCGCCCGGCACGGCTTTGTCGGTTGATGCGCCGAATTCAAAAACTCGACTTCCGCCGTCACGGCTTCTTCTGTACCACCATTCGGCATTGTTGCTGCCTGAGCCGTTTGGACGATAGATGGCGATGTCGGCTTTGTCGTCGCCGTCATAATCTGCCGGAACGGGTTTGTCGCCCGCCGCGCCGAAAGTGATGATATCAGTTCCGCCTGACGATTTGCTGATAAACCAGGTGTTTGTTGACGGTCGGAAAACCGCGACATCTGTCCAGGTATCGCCGTCGTAATCAGCCGGCGCGGGTATGTCGCCCGAAGTGCCGAACGGAACCGAATAAAACGAGCCGTCTTCGCTTCGCAAAACAAACCAAGAGCCGTTTGAAGGTCGCCAAAAAGCAATGTCCGCGCGGCCGTCGCCGGTGTAATCGCCCGGCACTATGCGGTCGGAAGAAGTACCGAATTGAACCGCCGCATTCCCGCCGTCAGAGCTTCTGTAATACCACCATTCGCCGGGCGCGGGACGATAGATCGAAACGTCGGTGCGTGCGTCGCCATCATAATCAAATGGTGCTTTTCGCGGATAGGTCGTGATCTCCAAAGAAAATCGGCGCAAAAATCCGGTGTCGTCAGTAGCGTTGTCGCTGACATTTAAGTTCCAAGTTCCCTGCGCTCCTTCGCCGTCAAAGCGCGAGAGCAGTCCGGTTGTTTCGGATGAAAAACTGCCTGAAATAAATTGTCCGGTTTGATTGGTAATTGTTGAAAGCAAAGGTAAATCGCCGTCGTCATCAATCAAAGTCGTGCAGATATTTTCGCGTGTGCCGCCGCGCCGTTCGATAAATGTCACGCTCGGAAAACCGCCGGGTGCAGTCAAACGAAAAGTCAAATCGCCGACAAACGTATGGTCAACCGCCGCGTTCATATTTCCTACCGTCGCATTGCAAGCACCTGCGCCGGTGTTGAATCTGAAATTAACATCGGAAATTCTTCCGCTAGTCGAAACCGGCAAATTTATATTGACCCCGGCAGGCGTATTATCGGGAATTGAAACCGCCGAACCTGTATAGCTTGTCGTCCTTGTACAGAAATCCAGTTGATAAGATTCAGCCGCCGTCGAACCGCTGACAAGATTATAAACAACCAGTGCAACCGAAGAATTACCCGGAATTACAACATTAAAAGTTGTCGGTTGATGAAGCGCAAAAGCTCCCGTGCTTGTTCCCGAATCACCGCGAAAACGCGCCGAATTGGTAATATCGGTTGCCGTAAAAGGTGCTTGAAAAACCGAAATTTGCAAATCTGCGCCCGAAACGCTCGGATTCGTTTTGATCAAACGAACGGGAACACAAATCGGGAAAATCGTCGGATTGTTCAGATAATGAACATTATAACGATAAGTTCCCGCCGCACCGTTGAAAGGATTCGGCGGCGTCACGCCCGAACAAGTCGCGGTCGCCGTGCCCGGACGCGTTACCACATTCGCCAAAGTTCCCGTCGCACCCGCCGGCGGCGCGGTTCCGAGCGTCCCGCGCAGAGTGCAAACCTGCGGCAAAACCTGCGCCGAAACCGCATTTGCAAACGCCGCTAAGATCACTGCCGTCAGCAGTAGAACCAAATAATGTTGATAATTTTTCACTTTCATTTTTTCTCCTCCAATTAAATCAATAATTTCCTTGAAAATAATGCGTTTTGGAAATCGGGGCTTGAAGATTTTTCTTAAACTCTGCCATCACTATTTATCCACTTTTCGCCACATTCCCTTATAGACGTAAGCACCTGCGCCGGGCGACATTATCATTGTTCCGGCAAATATCGTAACGGCGGAACAGAGCGCGGCTTCGCCGTATGTTTCGCCCATCGTAACGATTGACAAGCCGAGACCTTTACCGCCGTCTTTGATGTTTGAGCCGCTAATCGTAATCAAATGTCCGGCACCAAGCAAATCATTATAATTGAGCTTTCCCCAACCGGACGGACCTTTGTAGAGCGGTCCGCCCCAAGTTTCATATCCTTCATCCGAATAAGAAAATCCGGCGGGTAATCCGACTGATAAACCTACTCCCAAACCGCCAAATTCAAACCACTGCTCAGAGCTGTCTGAACTATCTTTAATCCGTATTCCCCCGACTGCTCCGGCAATCCATCCGCCGCTGACCTCGGCACATCTACTTGAATCGAGATAAAGCGTGCTTTTTTGGCTTTTCGCCAATGCTATCATTGCCAATATAATATCTATCATCTTTTTTTCTCCTAAAATTATTAATTCTGCTCTTTTTAAAAACCTAAAAACCGCCTGCAACTGTCGGAACACTTGCCGGACGCGGCGTAACGACTTGAGTTTCATTGACGACATCAATCGAAGGCGGCGGAACGCTTGCCGAATTTTGCATCGGAATCAAAAAAGGCGTTGCCTTCCAGCCTTCGGGATTGTAATGTGCCGCGCTCGAATTCAAAAAACTCAAGGTATAAATCGTTTTGGAAATTGAGCCGTAAAGACTTTGGTTGCGGATGCGGTCAACCCGTCCATCAACCAAAATCTCGCCTGGATGCTCGTAACTGCAATCGAGTTGAAATTTCAAAATCCAATTTCGCGTAACGGGTCCGCAAACGCCGTCAACCGTCATATTTCCCTGCGGACGAAAATCTATCGAAACCGCTTCGTAATAAAT
>JANLTD010001214.1:0-3105 GCA_031362765.1 Acidobacteriota bacterium
CGCACTATGTCTCGAAGATTATAACGCTCAAGCCCGAAATACCGTGATCTGATCGGGTAATCTTGCATAGACCGGTTTATTTCAGCGAACAAAAGCGGAACGGTCAAAACCAGATTGAGAAACAACTTCTAAATCAATTCGGCAAAAGGTTTTCCGCGAATGCCCCAACCTTTTCGATGAATTCTTCCGGGTTTCCATCCATTAACATCGATAGCCGTGCAATTTCAGCGACGATTGCCGAACCGACCACGGCTGCATCAGCATATTTCCAGGTATCCTGAACCTGCGAAGAATTTGAAATTCCAAAACCGACCGCAATCGGTAAGTCAGTAAAGTTCCTCAGCCGACCGACGAGCGTTTCCGCATCGCTGCTCAAAGCCGTTCTTGCGCCCGTCACGCCGGCACGCGAAACCGCGTACACAAATCCGCTCGCTCGGCTGCAAATTTTCTGCAACCTCTCATCGCTCGAAGTCGGCGCCGCGAGCATGATCAAAGCCAGATCTTTGGCAGCTAAGATCGATTGAAACTCTTCGGCTTCTTCGGGAACCAAATCCGTCACTAAAATACCGTCAACTCCGGCTTCAAACGCTTTTTCCGCAAAATTATTCAATCCGAATTGTAAGATCGGATTGAAATAGCTGAACAAAATAATCGGGACGCCGCATTTTTCACTTCTCACTTCTGCGACAATTTCCAATATCGCCTGCACCGAAACCGGATTTAGCAAAGCGCGTTCGGAAGCCGCCTGGATCGTCACGCCATCGGCAACCGGATCACTGAACGGCACGCCCAATTCAATGAGGCTTGCACCGGCGCGCGCAAGTTCAATTATTAAACCTTTTGTAGTTTGCAAATTAGGGTCGCCCGCAACGATGAAAGGAATAAACCCTCCGCACTTTGCGGCTTTTAATTGACTGAACTTCTGATTAATCCGATTCGCCATAGAGATCTTTGAACAGCTAAATCTCGAGTTTAACACAACATTATTTCTTTTTTTGATGTCCGAACGAAAAAGATAAATTCATTTGACTCCTCAAACAATAAAGTTACCATTAAGTAAATTCTCCCAAATCATAAAACCGATCAAGAGGAAATAAATGAAGAAAAACCTAGTATTTATTACCGCTATTTTTGCGTTCACAGTAAATTTTACGGCTTGTGCGACAACAAACTCCAACACTCAGAAACGAATCGAGCAGCCAAAGGCATCCGCAACAAAACCCGACGGTAAGGCTGATCAAATCAAAGCCCCTGAAACTGCTAAAACCGAGCCCAAAACCGAAACAACGTCGACAACTGCCGCGGCCGCCGATAAACAGGCGTGTTTGAATGCGAAAATGGACGGCAAAAAACTGATTAGGGACCAGACATTCGTGTTCGATTTTGAACCTTTTCCAAAATCCTGTTTCGTAACCTTTGCCAGCAAAGCCGATATGCTCGATGACAAAGATGTTCCGCGTGGTTCGACCTTTCACATCTACAAAGACGGTAAAATTATTTACGATTTTGAAGATGCTTTTGACGGTCAAGCGGCCTGTTGGGTCGAAGGTGTCGGCTTTGAAGATCTCAACGGCGACGGCCGAAAAGAGGTCATCATTGCCGGAAGCTGTCTCGGTGCAAAAGATTCTTATCCGGCCAACGCCGTCTATCAAAAGATCAACGACGATTTCCGGACCTACGCAAATCAAAACGAAAACCTGAGCAATTTGAAAACCGTCAAACAGATCGCCGATTACGTTAAAAAGAACAAAGACAAATTCTTTTAGTCTTGACTTTTCACAGCTCCGTTTGATGTGATAGTATTCAAAATAGGCGGAAGAACTTTACTGCAAAGTTCGTTACCGGACGACACAATAATTGAGCCAACACTAATTGAACGGGAGGCTAATGCCGATATTCAGTGCTATCTTTCATAGTTAAAGATGGGCCGGAGAATACGGCTCCGATGCAAGAATGATTTTTGCAGAAAGCCGCCCACTTGTTGAAATACAGGTTCAATTTTTTCGTCTGCACGGCTTATGCGGTTTTCTTTCGCTAATTTCAGTTTAGACAACAAAAATATTTTCATCGGCATCTAGCTAATCAGATTAAGATTTGAAAGGCGGTGAATGATGAAAATATTTTTTTTGGCTTTGATTTCCCTGTTATTTTTTTGTCAAATGGTTTTAGCACAGAATAAATCGGAAAAAGGTTTTGCGATATATTTGCTGCCCGAAAAAATTACGCCTGACGATGTTTCCAAACTCGACCTTAAAAAACTGAAACCGAAGGGCACACCAATCGTTGCCGAAAACGAAATACAATATTATCAAAAGGACACCCACCAATTTCGTATAGATTACACTGCCTCAAAGCGCTTGAAACAATTGCAAAATCGCGGCTGCTGCAATCCTTTTGCTGTTTTTGTCGGCGATGAAGCAATTTATGTCGGCGCATTTTGGAAAAACAGTTCGTCGCAAAGTTTTGACGGCATTATTATTAACACAGAAGAAGTTCTGGGCAACCCGCCGTATAACTCAAACACCGATTATCCGGTTTTGACTTTGGAGCTTGGCTTTCTGTCGCCCGAATATTTCAAAAGCGCGGATTTGCGTTCAGATTCGCGCATTTTCAAAGCCTTGCAAGCTGCCGGAAAATTGTATGAAGAAGTTGAATTGTTCGTAACCTGCAAAACAATTGTCGGGACAGGCAAGCGTCGGGCAAGTTTTATTTTTACTTTGCCGGTCGTTGCCGTAACAAAAGGCGAATTTGCCGAAAAAGAGATAACAATTGAACTTTTCGACGGTAAATTGCTGGATGAATTCGATGCCGAAAGTAAAATGTTTATCGGTGAAAACAATAATTTCAACAACAAACAGGAAGTGATTCTGAAAATATCGAAACAGGTCGGCAAAGAAAAACCTGATTGGTTTTTAATTGAATATAAGAAAAAATAACTTCCCTCTTCTTGTCGGAATCGTTCCAACTACCTATCATTAAAAGCGTGAATATATTAATGATTGCGGATGTCGTCGCACGTCCGGGCCGCCGCGCTGTTTTGGATAGAATTCAAAAGTTGCGCAAAGATTACAAAATTGACATTGCGACGATGAACGCCGAAAACGT
>JANLTD010001228.1:0-19870 GCA_031362765.1 Acidobacteriota bacterium
GGATCTTGGATAACGACCTTGCTTCCCGTCACCTTCGGCGAAACGTAAAGCATTTCCGGCATTGTCAACGGCGATTTCAGCATTGTCGCCAGGAGCGGCGCGCCCGGAAACTGTTTGAGTTTGACTTCGTCCAAATCAATATAGTCCAGTGCGCTGGTCGCGTTGCCGATGATCTGCGTGCCGACTCTGCCGAGCAACGCCAACTGGATCGCGACTCGCGCAATGTCATACCACGTCACGCCGTCTGCGGTATCTCTGACACCGATCACCGCCGCCGCTTCGGACGTGTCGGTTTGATCACCGTTGATGATCGCTTCGACCGCCATTCCGTTGAGCGTGTGGCCTAAGATTCGTCCCGCATCTTCAAAGAAAAGCTGTGCCAACGAGAGCGAGTTATAACGAATCGCTTCGTAGGTAACTTTGAATCCGCGAGCTTTTTTCTTGAGCTTTACGTCCTTTGATCCGTAAGTAACTGTGCCTTCTTCGACCGTCGCGGCCTCTGCCGAATCCTTTAATTCAGCGTCCGACAATTCGATTTTCGGAACGGTGACAGTCGGTTGAGCCACCGTTTCTTCGCGGATAATTAAATCCGGATAAAACGTGCTTTGAACCGCGCCGCGCATCACCGGATCGAGAAAGACTTCACGCGACATAAAGCGTTCGCTGCCGCCGTCATACGTTCCCGCCATCGAAGCCTGACGAATCTTCGCGAGCTGCTCACGTTGAGCAACGCCCATTCCGCGCCGCACGCCGTCGCGGATGATTTCACTCATCAACGCTCTCGCGTCGTCGTCGGCATAAAGCTGCTCAACGGTTGTTTTGTTGGGATTGATTCCGAGGTCAGAATAAAGATGTCCGACTTGCAGACCTTTGCCATCGGCATCTTTGTAATTCTGAGATAAATAGGTCGTCAAATTGATGTCTTCGCGCTGTGCGCGAGCCATGTTCATTTGAGCGATGATCTGTCTGACATTTCCTTTTAATCCGTAACTCATAATGTTTTTTCTCCTGTTAGAATTTATGTGTCCTGAATCTTAGAAAGTCAGAACTTCAATCGTTGCCTCATCCGCGCCGCCAACCCAGCAAACACCATAAAGACGTTTGAGAGCATCCGTGCCTTCAACCCAAACTTTCGCCGTGTGTGCGTCATCAGTCGGACTCAAGGCGCCGAGCTTGACCCAATCACCGGCTACAACCGCGCCGTCAGCTTCCATTGAAACATGTTCTTTGAACTGCGTTTCAACCGTGCCGATCGTGTCGTCGTCTTTTGCCGGGACAACGAGGCGACCGATCGGAAACCCGTTCGCCGCCGCTTTATCAACGGTCGCGTCGCCGGTGATCGAGACGAGCGTATTTTTATCAAGACCACCTGTTTCGACAGTTGCCGGAACTGCCAAACCTTCAAACTGTGCTTTTAAATTCATTTTCTTTTCTCCTTATTTTTGGTTTAGTCGTGCAGTCCAACTGTCGGAACTGTCGCATTTGCCGTTTGACTTACGCCTCCGGCTGTTTCAATTTCGGTCGAATTTTCCTGCGAACTGCGTCCTACGGGAAATCGTTCCGCCGCTTTTTTCTGGAAGTAGGTTTCGAGTCTGACGAGCTTTTCGGCGTCGGCTTCAGCAATTTGCTGACCAACGATTTCGTCAAGTTCGCCTTCGTCCGCGCCGAGCTCGGCGAGCTTCGCCAGCCGCGTCACTTCTGCGCGTTGTTTCGTCATCAGCGTTTCGACCGCCGCTGCGCGTGTTTGCAGGTCAGCCAGATTGACTGAGTCAAATCCTTTTAATTGCCCGGCGAGTGTTTGAGCCGCTTTGAAGATTTCCGTTTCGGGAACATCTTCGCCGTCAAACTCAATGCCGAGTTCCGTTTTTTGTTCGTTCGTTAGTTTCATTGTTTTCTCCTCGTTTGAATTTGTCGGCAAAGCCGTGAAGCTCGCCGCGCTTAAACTTTCGTCGTCATAGTCTTCATCATCGTCTTTCAGCTGTTTCGCCAAACGATCCGCTCCTTGATGTACCAAACTTGCCTCCCAGATCTCGTGGATCTTCGTGACAATCAGGCGGACGATCTGCCCGTCAACTTCTTCACCAAGTAGCCGGAAGAATTTCCAGCGGTCTTCGGTCGCAATGTCCGGGTGCGAGAACTCGAATTCAAACAACACAGTCAGACTGGTTGAGTGGATCGCCGGAGGTTTCATCAACAGTCCGCGCGCGATGATCGGACTGACCAGCGCATCAATTTTGTAGGTCGCGTTGATTCCGGGAACGCCGCCGAACTTTTCGCCGGTCGCATCCCACGCAGTCTGACTGACTGAGCCGAGCCAATTATTGATGTTCCAATAGTAATGATTCGGATAAACCGTCGCGCCTTCGAGCATCGAAACGCCTTCTTCGAGAACTCCGTCGCGTGTCCAGTCGAGCCAGTGACCTTCAACCAAAACTTTTGACAGTGCGCGGAACTGGACAAAAATATAATCTTCATCCTTCGGCAGCACATCGGCGGCAACCGTGCGGAAATTAAAATCGGCAGCCTGACTCTGCTGCGCCCATTGCGAAGTCTGCATCACTTGACGGACGCGATTCGGCAACTCTTTATCAAAAGAGATCTCGGCGTTGCGGACAGGTGCTTTCAGATTCACCTGTGCCAGATTCTTTTCTAAACTGACGATTTGTAATCCGCTTCCTAACTTCATCGTTTATTCCTCGATCTTCTCGCACGGCAAACTTCTGATGTTCGCGTGAAAAAACTTTCCGGCAGATTTACCGTTCGTTCCGTCGAATGTCGCTGAAAACTCCTGCCAAAGAGTCGCCGGGAAATTCGGATATTTATAGCTCGTTCCGTTTTTGAACTTCACGACGAGCGTGTTTGTGTCATCGCTGTAACCTGCGCTTTCGAGATTGCTTGATATTATTGGTTTAAATTCGCTCATTTTCGTTCATCGCAATATCTTGTATAAATCCAGCTGTATTTTGGTCCATCCTTCCACAAGATATTGTGGTTTCTTTTTCAAAAGTTCTGCAGCAATTTGTTATTCGTTAACTCCCGCAATAATTCCTTCCATCCTGGTCCGGCAATTCGGGTGATAAGGTGGAATTCCACGACCCATTTCAACTAACTTGTCATCAATCGTTTTGCCGTCGCCTTCTAAAAAAGATTGAATCGTCTTGACGGGTTCTTTTGAGATCGCCTTTCCGATGTTTGATTCGTATAGCTCGGCGGCAAAATCGCCCGGCTCAAGCTGATTCAATCTTTCGATCGCTGTTTGGGCAACGCCCACTCTGATTATTTTCCCGTTCAGTTCTTTGCAAATCGGAGTTGTCCGAGAATCAAGCGTGGCAACGAGCCGCGCCAGTTTGATCCTTGCCTGACTGAGGCTTCCGATGTGCGCCCAATTTCGGACACGCTGAGTGGCGGTTTGAACGATGACTTTTGTTTGTCTGTCCGTAAGGTTCTTAAACTTCTCTCCGGCAGCCGCGCGAAAGTCCGCCAGTTCCTCGCTTGATTCACGGCCAAATAATGCCGCGCCATCTTTGAAATATCGTTCGACAAAGAAGTTCCGCATCGGTTTACTCGTGTTATTCGCAAACTTTGAAAAATAAAAATGGTCGAGTTCACCGATGAATTTGATAGATTTCGTATCGGCTCCGCCAAGTTTAAGTTTGATCGGCGATTTGTCTCCGAACGGCGTAGCGTCTCGAAGCCTGTAAAATTCGTAGATCTGTTTGCTCGTTCGGTTGATCGCCTGGATCGCACGAACTGATTGCCAGCCGCTGCGGAAACTTTGTTCCATCCCGGCGAGAAGTTTGTCGGCGAACTCGTCGCCTGATTTGAAATCGGTATTTTTGTGGTCGCGTAAGAAATCACGCATTCGCTCAAGACCAAGGCGCAGAGCAACGTCAGCATCACGACTGACCGCCCTAAAGTATTTGATAATGAACTGTTCAAGAATCGCATCAATTTGTTCCTCCGTTAGTATTAGACTCGTTGAGTCTTTTTTTTTATCAATGGATAGACATTTCCTATCCCTTCAGTTACTTCTTCTGTTTCAGCGTGGAAAGCGATTCGCGGTCGAACGAATTCATACCGCTGTGCATCTTTATTGAATACAAAAGAAAATCGTGTGTTTCGTTTATCCGGCATCAAGCGCATCAATTGCGCGACGCTCGGCGGCGCATCGGCGATCAGTTCTTCATCGAACCAAGTTTCATAGCCGAGCTCCTGCGCTCCTTCGTCCGGGCTGATCGCACCGGCTTTGACCTTTTCAAAAACCGTTTGCCATTTCATTTGATCCGCTTGGACTTCCTGCAGTTGATTGCGCGAGAAGCTGCGGTTGAATTTCAGCGAAACGCCGTCAACTTCTAATCCACCGAGCCGCAAATCCAACCGATAAGTTTGTTCCTGGCGGCGTTTGACGAGCCGTTGAATGTTATGCACCTGCGCGAGCAGCAAGTTATAAACGACATCGGCGTAAGTTTCCGTTGTCGAATCCGTGCGCCCGAAGAAAGCCGGCTGCATTGCCAAGCCGGACATTACTTGCTCTTCAGAAATTCGATTGAGGTCATAAACGTCTTTCGCTCCTCCTGCAATATTCGTATGCTCGATCTTTTGATCGCGGAACGAAACCAGCAAACCTTTGCTGAATTGTCCTTCCAGCGATTTAGCGACCAGCGATAAATAATTTTTAGCGCGCCTTTGATATTCCGCGTCGGTTTCCGTGCCGTTCTTTTTCGGCGGCGGCAAAACAGAAGCCGTCACGAGGCCGAGCAGTCCGAACTTTTGAGCGATGTATTGAATATTCTTCATCATCGGCTCTTGTCCCTGACAGATCGCTTCGACGGCGGCAGTCGCCGGAGGTTTGGCGTAAGGATTATTTTCAATCGTCTGCAAAGCCGAATACGAATAGGTTTCCGAATTGAGCCGGATCAGATTCAGATTTTCAAGATTTTGTCGGCGGAAATTCGTTGTCCGCTGATACGGCAGATAGGTCAAAGATTCTTCGTCGTATTTGAACCGGATTGATTCAACCGGAACCATCACGACCTGCTCGACTCTGCGCCCGGCGAAATTAACAATATCTTCGGACGACAACGCGCCTGACCACGCGATCTGCGCCAAGTAAGCATTTATCAAGCCGTCCACTCCGGCACCGTTTTGATAGATCCGATACGCCGATTCATTTAATCTGGTCAGCGCGGCTTCAGCTTGCGAATCTGTTTTCGCATCAACCGAAAGTGTGTGACCGTTATTGGCGAGGTTTTGGATGTTCGTAACGAACTGCGAAACGTCCGGGTTGAATATGTAGAATTTCTTAAGCACGGCGAGCATCGCGAAATCCACGATCGGATTTACCGTTTGATATTTATTCAAAATCGAGCTGAGATTATTGCCGAAATTTTCGTCAGACGAGCGGCCGAGTTTGCCGTTACCGTCCGGCAATTCGATTCCGCCGATCCTGCGAAAATTCGCCAATGCAATTTTGATTCTTTCCCAAATCCCCATATTTGAATAAATCGCCCTGTCTAAACTCAAACTGCCTTTTCGCTCTGACCGCCGTCCGATGTCCTGAAACTTTCTCAGAAACGACCAGAAACGGGTTTGCGCCTATTCTCAACTCTTATCAATCACCGTGAAAAACCTGTTTCCGGCATGACACCCACAAAACCTCTGAACTGTGCGTAGTTCGTCATCCGAATATAATTGGCGATCGCTAACGCCATTACCCTGTCATCGTGGAAACCCGACATCGCTCCCCATTGCGTCTTTTGCGAGTTCAGCCAGATGACCGTTTGCGCCTGATCGCACCAAGGCTGATTCGATAGTCCGATCTCTCCGGTGCGAATCGCTTGTTCCAAGAAAACTGCATACAGCGATTTGTTGGCGGTCGTCGTCGCAATTCCAAACTCCGCTTCGCCCATCGCCTCGTCGTATGTTTTCTTGCCGTCTTCGACCTGGCGTTTCTGGGCGACTGTCAACTCTTTATAGATCCGCTCCTCTTCAACCAACTCAGTCAGTTTCTTGAGCGTGGCGATTCCCGTATTGTTCCGCTCGACTCCGATCAGCGCGTAATTATATTGATCGGAAAGTTCGACCAGGCGAAAGGCGAGCAGATCCGGGCTGATTTTCAATTCCTCGGAATGCGCTTGCCGTCCGGTCAGCATATCAATGATCTCGATCGCCGATGAATCGCTGTCTTCCGATCCGAGCGAGGTGTCACATCCGATTAAGTATTCCCGTCCTTCAATCGCCTCCTGCGGTTCGCATGTCACTTTCAGGAATAGCGGACTGATGATCGTGCGAACTGACGCATCGAAGCAATCAATATCGTTTTCGGGATGCTCAACCTTGAACAATTGCAAGCCGCGCTTTTTATCAATCCCACCAAGTTCTTCAATTTTCAATCTTCGCCAAGCCAAATACTCGGCGACTTCAAAGCAATTCCATTTCGCGTCTTTGTCCGCATATTTCAGCTTTTTCAAATGAGCCAGAACGGATTCGCAAACTTTTATTTCGTCCTTCGTGACTTTGGCTTCATCAATCCGCCGTCTGTTTTCAAGTTTCTCTTCGTCGGTTTCCGCCTGTGCGTTCCAAATATCGAGAATAGATTCTTCATCCGAAAGTAAAATAAACTCTTCATTGCACCGTGCAAACCTGAAATCTTTGATCCGGTTTTCCCGGAGCCACCACCATTCGTAGAAAAACGATCTCCATCCGCCTTTGCCGGTTTTGCCCTGCTGATAGTAGAAATAGAATTTCTCTTTGCCTTCAGCTGTGGACTCCAACGTGATCTCGCCCTTTTCTGCCGCCGCCATCAGAGCGGTGAAAAACTTTTCCTGTTCGCCTGCCCAAAACGGAATCTCGGTCAGATGCGCGTCCGTGATAGTTTGCGACCGCAGTTTTCCTTCCAGTCCGGGCCGCGGATTCAAGCTCGTAATGATCGAGTTCGAGACGCCTTTTGAAAGATCGTGAAACTCGAACCTATCTTTCGAGCGGTATTTCGTTGCCACTCTGAACTTGCTTGGCAGGTGGTCATACATCACATTGAGCCGCGACCAGAATTCCTCTTCAGCGTCCGGGTCGTGCGGCACCAGCCGGATGTTGCGACCCGAAAACAAGATCGCTTTGCAAAAATCTAAAGCGAGTTCGTAGGTCGTAAAGCCTTCCTGCCTTGCTTTGAGAACGACATTGCGCCGCGTTCGTTTGAAATGATAATCATTCTGAACATCATTAAATTTGAACGGGATGATCTCGTTGTCGTTATGTTTCGATCGAATCCGAATGAAATTTTCAATGAACAATTTTTGCGTCTTCTTGTCAGACCAGTTTTCTCGCCACCATTTGAGCGGCGCCAGATGAATATCAAATCCGCCAAACTCTTCGGCTAACGAATCGGCAGCGTGATCAATGGCGGCGTTCATTCGCGCCCGTAATTCTTCACTGCTGGATGTCGCTCTTGCCATAATGCGCCGTCGCCATTTCAATGAACTCGTCTTTCCGGCGATAGAAAAGTTTGGCTAAATCCTGATCAATATCCTTTGCCCAGATAACGATTCGCTCAAATGATTCGACAAAAGTTTCAAAGTTTCCGCTCGTCAGATCGAGTTTGTTTCTCAGCTCGATCTGCTGATCGGTCAGCTTGATGAAAAGCCCGACTGCTTTTTCGTCGCCCTGAAACGCCTTTTCCTGATACTGATCGGCGAGCTTCACAACCGCGTTATATCTGCGCTCGTCAGCATTCTCGACCGACGCAATTTGATTCTGCTGGTGCAGCTCCAGTGATTTATCGAATCCGTATTTCGTGATCCATCCGTGTCGCGCTTCTTTGCCCGTGCCGCGATCATTCAGCAGCCGCTTCGTCCAGAGCGTATACTGCTTTTTCATGCCCTTTTCGATCTGCGCCGGATTGCCGCCGAACTGACAGTAAAGTTTGCGGCAAAGCTCAATCGCGTCTGGAGAATATATCGGCATCGTTTTCAAATTTCGCGGCGGAGAGTCGGCTTATGCCATTAGCTTTACCATCTGCCTCGCGCCGCGTTTGCTGCTCCAGCCCAGATAACAGCAAATCATTTTTGTCGTTCGGCGATCCTGTCGAGCTTGCCGTTGATCTCTGTCAGTTGGTGTTCAATCGTTGAAAACCTGCGTTCATTCGCTTGCTCAACCTGATTTGAAACTCGAAGATTAAAATGAATGTCAGCGTTGGTCCGGTGCTTTTCCAAATCTCCGACACATTTTTCATATTCTTTGTCGAGCCGTCCGATATTTGTTTCGTTTGCCGAAATCTTGCCTTCTAATCGGACAAGCCAAACAATCAGTCCGATGACCGCCGAGACGAACGACAAGATAAAAGCCGGATGCGTTAAGGGAGTTAAATCCATATTGATTATTTTCCGCTTTCTGCTTTTGCCGACTCTTCCTGAAGGCGTTCACCGATCGCAACCAGTGTCTTACCAATATTTTTCAAAGATTTCGCGTCCGAAATATGTTCAAAATCAACGCTCTCAACTGCCGTTGCCAGGACTTGCAGCGCCCGTCCACCGGCATCATCCGCCCCGACGTCGTTCGCGTCTTTGTTTCGCAACGCCTTTCCTTTCGCATTGAGCAACGAAACTGCCGTCATTTTTATAAAGTCTGTGTACATAAATTTATTTCTCCGTTAAGTTTTCGGGCGCAATAATGTCGCCCGTTTCGGTTGTGTTGGTTGGTGTTGGCTGTTTCGCCCGATTTGAGACGAGAGCCGTAAATAGCGAGCCCATTGCCGCGTCAACCAGCCGCTGAACGAAATCGTCTTTCGTCTGAATGTAGTAAAGAAAGACAAACATAAACACAAACAGAATCACCAGCCACGCCGGAAACTCTTTCAAAAAATGTAATATTCTGCTTTCGTTCATATTTACCACTCTCGTAATAGCGCATAGGATAAATTTTTCTGCCCGAAAGTTAATGTCATCACCTCGTCAAAATCCGATCGAACAGCCGGACATTGGCAGCCGATTGACCACGGGCCGATCTTGTAGCGAAATTCTGTCGAGCCTTTGACATACGACATAGGATGGAAATTAAAACCGCCAAGTTCCAATTTGGCAACGCCTAGTTCCTCGGTTCGTTGATCGCGGTCGTTATCACGATGGATCAGAAAAGCTTTTACCTGCTTCCACGCCCATACCTTGCCGTGATGCCAGCCCTGTCCCCAAACGTCATAATAAATTTCATCCGCTTTGATAACGCCAACTCCGCGCGGGTTCGTCGGTTTGAGCAAGTCCGATCCGGCGTTGGTTGTTCCGGGGAAAACCTTTACGAACTGCTCGCCTTTGAATAAGTAAAATTTATCGTCGGGTTCATTAAAAGCGTCTTCATTCGAGCGAACACCACCCAGCCAGTAAATCGGCGGAAATCCTTTGAACGACGGCAACGAGTTGACGCGGTTCAATATTTGTTGGTCTGTGTAATTTTTGACGTTGCTCATTGTTATGTTGGGAAAGGTTGAGATTGTTTCAACCTTTCCCTGCGTTACTCGGTTTCACTCCCGCAATCATCGCGGGAAAGCAGGAAACCGATGCACCATACGGGCTAACCGCCCTGGTTGAATATTTCGTTATTTCCGCTTGACGGTCGAAACGTATGTCACCGGCTTATCGCTCAGATCGTCCGCCATATTTTTGCCGACAATTTTTTCGGCATGTTTGAGAACGATCTTGACCGATTCCCAAAACTGCGAATTCTTTTCTTTTACAAAATCAAAATATTTCTTTGGATCCACGATTCGCGAGCCTTCTTTTTTCTCGATTGAAACCATCGCGTCTGCCGAGGCGATCAGAACCGGCTTCGGATTGCCTTCCGGGTCCCGGTTGTTTTCAACCATTGCAATGATCTTTGTTTGCAGCTCGGTGGACTTTTGCCGCCAGACCGTTGTTTTGGCTTCAAATGCGTCAAGGATCGGCTTCACGCTTTCATTGTGCGATTCGATGTAAGGCGCGAGTTTGTTATTTTTATCAGTTTCAGCGCGGCTCAGTTTGGCTTGCAATTCCGCCCATTCCTGCAAGTGTTCTTTTACGATCTTCTGATTTGGTTTGCACGGTTTTTGCTTTTCTGTTTTTGCCATTGCTTAATACTATTTTCGATAATAAGTTTGATAAAATATTCGATACGCCGTCTCAGATAAACGATTTATCCAGACAAAAAAACTCTGCCAAACGCGATGTTGGCAGAGTTCCACAGCAAAAAATAGGATGTTTTTCCCGGAGTTTCTGAATATCTTGACTTTTTTATTTTTTTAGGTTTCTAATAATAGGAATGAGATACTACCAAATGCCGCTGATAAATATTGACCCGCTTATCAAGCTCGTGGAAGTCGAGCGTATCTTGTCGAACGTCTTTTTCCCGGCACCGTCACGTCCGACGATCGTTGCGTGGATCGAAGACGGCACGCTCGACGGAAAACAAATCGGTCGCGGCGACAACTGGTTTGTTTACCAATCTTCTCTGAACAATCTAATCGTCCAAAGTCAGCCCGTCAAACTCGCTGCGTAATTTGTTTTGCGTTAGGAATTTCCAAACTCTAAAAAAACAGGTTTGTTGAAAACAAAAGACTTAGCGGAATTTGTAATTAATTAGCGTTAGGAATTTCCTAATTCTAACTTGACTGAGTCAAGTTTATTGAATCTTACATTGATTCAAACCGACATATAAACCGCCTGTCGAGCCGTCGCCTTTCCCGACTAAAGTAGCTTGTTGTCCTTTCTTCAGCTTGGCAACATTAGGCTTTTCCGACGCTTCAAAACTACACAATACATTTTTAGTGATCGAATGACCTTCGAGGGAAACGGTGACATTGCCGAATGTCTCGGCGATGTCGCCGATCTTTCCGGTCACGGCTAACATTTTATCTTTATATTTGCCGTCCGCTGCGAGTTCGTTCTCGTCGTATTCTTTGGTCAATACTTTGGCTTGAACCGCAATCGGTTTTTCTGTTGAAGCATTATTCGATGTCGTTGTTTTATTTGATTCAGCGAGTTGACCGCAACCCAAAACTAAAATCAATCCGATGGCAGCGATGATGCCAATTGAAATAATATTTTTCATTCTAGTTTCTCCTGAAGATCATTTACCAATTTTTAGATGACTTTAGAACAACTGCTTTTATAACTATCAAATCTTCGTCATAGATTAAATCACGGTATCTCGGATTTGCCGAACGAAGCACAATTTTATTGTCAAATTTGTAAAAAAATTTGACGACATTTCCGGTGCAAGGCAGTTCAGCGATGACGAGTTTTCCGTTTTTAATATCGTCTTTTGTAAATTTTGTTTGGATAATTAATTCGTCGCCGTCGTTGATTCCGACATCTATCAGCGAATCCCCGTTGACGGACATCGTCGCAATTCCTTTGACGTGAATATCATCGCCTGACCAATAAATTCGCTTACGTCCACGCGGAATAAAGTCAACAACTTTTCCCGCTCCGGCTTGCCCGTAATTTGGGACTATATACCTTTTCGCTGGTTTTATATTCGTCAAAATCATTTTGCTTTTGTCTCCTTTCCTTTGGTGATTTTATCGTCCGCTTCTTCTTCTTGTTTTTTCGGCGTTCCCCCTAACTTTCCATAATCGTCAACTTCTACTTCTTGAACTTGATTATTCATTCTTTCAGTCATATCTTTGACCAATTCATTGTGTCGTATAGAGTCTTCATCATGCCATGAATCTATTAGTTCGTTCACTGTTTGTGTGATTTCTAGCGACCGTTTAAGACTCTCGGCAGTCAGCATTTTACGAAATCGCTTATTTAATAATGCTAACTCACCGACAAATATGTCTAATTGAAGAGATAATGGCTCATCTCCAAATTGATTAACTATTTCCGCTAGTTCTTTAGAACCAAATTGTTTGGGTAAATGCTTATTTAACCATTCTATTCCAAAAACATCGTCTAGCTCCCGCGCCAATGCAATCAGCGTAGATTCTCTCGGTTCTGATTTACCTTTCTCAATTTTTGAAAGAGATTGTTGTTTGATTCCAATTCGTTTAGCTAAATCTTCTTGTGAAAGTTTCTTACGATCCCTCGCATCTTTAATTCGTTTTCCAATTGGATATGAAATTGATTGCATAAATTACAACTAGGCTGTTGACAATACAACTAGGCTGTATTATTCTCTAAACTGTTTGTTTCCGCATACAGGAAACAAACTACTAGGAGAATACAAATGAATATCAAAGAAGTCAAAATTCTGCTTATCCAAAAGGGCTTGTCAATTGCTGAAATGGCTCGTGAATTAGAAAAAGATTCTAATGCCACCGCTCAAAGTTTGGAAACAATGATTTCCGACACTCTTTACGGTCGTCGTTATTTTGTTACCGTTGCCAAACAACTTGAAGAAATTTACGGCATCAAGATTGATCGTCCCGCCCACTTGCAACCTATCCGTCAGCAAATCAAACAAGCCGCTTAAATAAATATATGAAAACCTATTCATTTTCAGACCTAATGCTTTTTCTAACATCGGAAGATGATTCTTCAACCGAAGATGCACTTTTCCTAACAGAAACTATTTTCGGACTGAATGGTTTTAAGCCCTTCATAACCGAAACCGAATTTCAGATTGCTATGGAAAAAATTTTCCAAACTTGCGGCGAATTTTATCGCCAACGCGCCATCGCTAAATATACAAATACAAAAGGAGAGAAAATAGAATGTCAACAGTCAGCCCGAAACTAAAAGTTATCAATGGCATCGTCTATGCCAATTCGTTGAAAGTCGCCGAAGATTTCGGCAAACAGCATCAAGTCGTAATGAGGCTTATCCGAAGTCAAATAAATGCCGTTTCGTTGTGCAATTTTGCACAGCGAGATCCATTTCTCAAACTCGGTTTCATTCTGACCAATTACAAAAATTCTCGCAGTCAAGAATTTCCTTGTTACTTGCTCAATCGTGAAGCCTTTGAATTTGTCGCGCTTGGCTTAACCGGCGTAAAAGCCGTTGAATGGAAACTCAATTACATTTTTGCGTTTCGCCGAATCCAACGAGAGCTTCAGCAAACCAAACAGAAAATCGCCGAACTTACGCAACTCGGTTTATTTCCCGAAGATGTCCGTGAACGCGAGTACACGATTGCCGAAGTCCTGGAAAAATTAGCCAAGATTGGTTTATTCAATTCTCGCACTACAGCCAATGCAATTAAAACAAAAATCAAACGCGGCGAAATCGTTGGACGCTTTGACGGCACTCGTTATGTAATGCCCGAATCGTCACTCAGATCGTTTATCAAACGCAAAGAATTTACCGTCTAAATTTTTCTTAGGTTTTGACCGTCTGCGTCAAAGCCTATCTTTTTCTGTCTGTTTTTTACAGTTGATTTTTACGCAATTTTTAACCACGAAAACGAGGAATTTTTTCAATGCAAAACCCAAATTCAGTAATGACTCAAGCGTTTGACGGGAATGTTGGCGAGGTCGCCATCGAACTCGGCATTACCGATAAACGAATCTACGAACTTTTAGCAAAAGATAATCCCTACCCAAAACTTTGGCGAATGTTGAATCCGCTCGGACGCATCGCGCCGCTGCGATTGCAAATTGTCCGCGCTGATTTCAATGCTCGCTGCGCCCGGATTTTAGATAAACAATTATTGGCTTCAACTCCGGCTTCGATGCACAAAGAATTGTCGGACGCAATTAACAGCGTTCTCGCCAAAGCACCGAAAGCCGAACAGAAAAAGGAAATTTGCGAAGCGATTGCTGAACTCTATCAGCGTTTGGCAATGATCGAAACCGAAGAATAAGGAGATCAATTTTATGTCATCCAGCCCGATACAAAAATTAAACGACGATTTTGATTTTGTTCAGAACCATCTTGAACAAATGACCGCCACGATCGTCATCACGCACGGTGCATTATCCGAAATTTTGCGCTGTGAAATGTCGCCGAAAGGCGCGATCAATATGAAGGCAATTGCTGAACTTGCACTCGTTGAAACACAGCGCATCGCCTTGACATTAGGAGGTAAATCGAATGCCGAAGTTTAGAACAAAAGCGCAGAATTCGAGAATGCACGGACTCGGCGGAAAGCTCGGATTGCCGCACGAAGATTTGCGCGATTTCGCGTTTGAATACAGCAATGGACGCACCGATCACACTTCCGAACTCTACATCAAGGAAGCCGCTAATTTGATTAATTATCTTGACAGTCTGGCAAATCCGAAAGATGCAAACCAACTTTCACAACGCACGATCAATTACCACAAACAAAAAGCCGGAATCGGAACGATTGAAACACAAGCCCAACTCAAATTGATAAACGATTTGTGGTTTAAATATCCGCATCGCACGGCAAGCGGACTCGAAAGCATTTGTCTGCGGACAATCAAAATCGAAAAACCGCGAACGACCAAAGAAGGCAGCAAAATTGTCGAAGCAATCAAATCAATGAATGCGCGTGAGGGAAAAAAAAATTCATCCCTCATCCCTCAGCCTTCATCCCTCAAAAAGGAGGCCGCGTAATGTCAATAAATTTATTAAATCATTGGGTTGATGAACTTCCCGAATTCGGAACATCTTTTGAAATCATCCGGCTTATCGAAGAACAGCGCAAAGCAAATGAAGAAATTAAACAATTGCAATCGCGTGTTGTCGAAATTGATTCTGAACTTTTGGAGAAGGTCAAAACCGTTTGGACTCAGGAAGAAATCACAATTGCTAAAAGAGATTTTGCTCGGGACGAGTAATTAGAAGGAGAAAATTTAATGGATTTGGAAATAATTGTTATTTTTATCGGTTTAATTTTAAGCGGAATTATTATCGGTTATCCGCTCGGACATCTCTTCGGCAAACGCGAAGCCGTCCAGAAGAATGGACGTTGCGAACCTGTCGTTGTCGCTCAATGTCGCCACAGAATTGAATCAGCCGACATTCTCAGCGCGGAAATCCTGGAGGAAAAACGATGATACCAACTCAAGAACAACCCTATCTTTTCGCGGCGGTCGTTCCCGTCAACGCTTGCGAACGCTGTTTTGATACCGGCATCTGGCTGACTCCGCGCAATGAAGTGGCGGTTTGTCCGCGTGTTCAGATGCGCGAACCGCATTGTGAGCCGAATGATGCCGCGCTGATCTTGCGCCGGGCTGCCAATCGTTTGTTTCAGAGAAAACTTTGGGTCAATCCGCTCTGTTTTATGTTGGCTCGCGTTCTGACAAATTACACCTCTGCTGCGCCGTGTTCGCGTGTAGATCTGTTCGATCTGTTTTTCGCCGATACCAATTTGTTGGAATCGAATAAGCTCCGAAAATTTCATTCGTTTATCGAAGAATTGCGCTCGATCTGGCTATTACCGATCGGCAGCCGAAAGATTGAACCGTCAGGTTATTGGATGATTACCGATCTTGAAGATTTCAAAGCTTGGATAGCCCGCGTCAAATCTGCGCCGATCACTCAGCTTTCCACCATTCACCGCGTCGCAAAACATAATTTCCCAATCTTTGCCGAACAACTGGAACTTGAATTTTGGAACGACTTAAATCCGCAATCCGAGATCCCCAATCCGAAATCGAAGGAGGTTTCCGATGGGTTGTGAAATTGTAATTGGATTGATTATCGGAATTATTTTCTTGGACTTTTTGATGTCGCTGCACGGCGAAGGTTACTACCACGATGAAGACGAATAAACAACGCGCTCCAAAAGAATATGCGAATGAAAACGCGATTCAAACGATCAAGATTCTTGAAGCTCTCGAAGGCGCAAATTTCGAGCCGGCCGCCCTCAAGACCATTTGTGATCGCGTTGGCACGATCACGGAAATTGACAAGGCTTTGACGTGGGATAAAGCGCGGCGAATTCTGCTGACCTTGAAACTTCTCGGATGGGCGACTGAAAACGAGAAAAACGAATGGACTTTGGGCGCAAAGATTTTACGGTTTTCAAATCGCTATGACGATCTTTGTTTACACACTTTAGGTAAGGAAAAATAAAAGATGAAAAATACTTTAGAAAAAATTAAATCTGACGCGGCGGAAAAAGCGGTTGTTAATTTGCAAACCGTTCATACAGCCGAACGCGAACAGAAATCTTTGATCCGGCTCGGCGCAGTCGGCGCGATCGGACAGCTCGCGCAAACATTGTCGGCACAAACTATCCGGGCACTTCAAACAGTCCGGGACGATAAAGATTTTGAGGCTTTAGGCTTTACGCGGTTCGATGATTTTCTCAACGAATCCGATGTTTCGCCGATGTCTTACAGCCAATTTAATGACCGTGAAAAACTTCTCGAAAAGGAAGGCGATCATCTTTTTGATCTGATGAACTCGCTCAAACTTACACACCGTCAACGCCGTCTGCTCGGAGCCGGACACGTCCAGATTGACGATAAAAAAGGAACGGTCATTATCGTCACCGGCGAAGACCTCGAAGAAGAAACCGAAGAGATCGAACTCACGGATCGCACACGATTGTTGCAAACGCTCTCCGCACTCGCTGACCAGGCCGCGATGCTCAATTCCAAAACGACAAAGCAACGAGTGCAAATCCAAAAAGGCGAAGAACAGGTCGAGGAACTCAAGAAAAAACTTGACGATGCGAAAAATCGTCCGGGCGCAACGACCAGTTATCAAATGCTGATGGCGGCTTCGATTGCAATTGACGCTTTCGCCGTCTGCGTCAAAGGCCTTCCTGACCAGCAAAAGAATGACGAAAGCCCATTGTATCTCAATACAATTCGCGCCTGCGTTGCCCGACTTGAACACGCCTACGGGCATAAAACACTTGGCGAAATGAACGATTCCGAAATCAAAAAGCACGTCGCCAAACGAATGAAAAATATTTCGGATGATTCCGAAGAAACAAAACTTGCCGAAGTTACCGCGTCACTGAGCGACGAGGAACTGGCTGATCTGATGGAGTAATTAATTTAAGGAGAAAAATAAAAAATGTCGAAAAAATTTTTAAGTAAAGAACAATCCGAACTCGTCAATGAATTTGTTGAAGTTCACGGACTTGAAGCCCGTCAAATTAGTTTTGACGGTAATTCAACTGAACCTATTTTTGATTATGAAGCCCTCAATTTTCTGCGGCTGCGGCTGACTGATTTACAGGACACCGATCCGTGGATTGCCGAACGTAACGAATCGCTCGGCATCGTGACGGCGAAATGCACCGTTACGTTGACCGATGGACGGACAACATCGGATTTAGGCTCGGCACAAATTGGCGAAATATTACACGACGGCACGATGATTGAAAATTTTATGCGAGCCGAGCCGGTTGCCCTTGCGCGTGCTTTCCGTCGCGCAATCCGTTCAGCCGGAATTAATCTGCTCCGGGCGCATCGAAACTTTAAGCAAACAGGCGAGATTGCTTGCGGCGGAATTGACGAGGAATTTAATTCAAAAATCGGCAAGGAAATTCACGCGCTTGCCGGTGAATGGGGACATCTCAAACGGAACGATAAGACGGCTTATCAAGATTTCATCGAAAATGTTTTCGGCACCGGAAAACGCTCGACGCTCGATCTGAACGACATTGAAAGATCACAACTGGCGAATATGTATCGTCAGTTGTTGAACAGCCGTAACATTGCCGAATTGGATTTACCCAAAGCGGCATAACCCGAAAGCGAACCGAAGTAACAGCCCTGTTTCGGTTCGCTTTTTCACCCGAAATTCTTAAAGGACTAAACACGATGTCAATGAATGTCAAACTCGGCAACCTAGCCAAACAGGAAATCAGAGACGCAATCGGACGCTGCACTAATCGCAATCAGATAAGTGCTGAGGCTGACCGTTTGGCTGCTCTCTATCAGATTTCCAAAGATAGAATTTACACAATTACGAAGGATCTGCGCCCGAAACAAAAATCACGCGCCGACAAAGGCAAGCGGATTGCAGACATGATGCAGGATGAAGGATTGAGATTCGCCGCGTCGCTCGTTGTCACTTACAACATTGACCCGGCAGAAGCCTTGCTGACCGCCAAGGAACGAGGCCACACGATCCCGGTTGAACACGCAACCTTTGTCAGATATATGAATGAACACGGACTCAACCGCAAAAACCGCTTGTCAAAACGCAAGAATTTCCGCCGATTTGAAGCAGCTGCACCGGGCGACGTTTTCCAGTTCGATATTTCCGGCGCGAAAGAACGCTGGTTCGATACGAAACTCCGCAAGATCGTCAAGGTTTCGGAACTCGAAGTCAGCAAGAATCATGACAATGAAAACCCCGATCGCGTCCGCATCTGGCGTTTCGTGTTGACTGACGATCATTCACGCCGCCGCTTTATTCGCTTTGTCGGAGTTGATAAACCGAACTCGTCGCACGTTGTCGAATTCCTGATGCAAGCCTACGAAGAAATGGGCGTGCCGAAAGTTCTTTACACCGACAATGACACGATCATCAAAAACGGACGCAACAAACGCGCTTCGATGATTCTGGACAAAGCACTTGAAAACTGCGGCGGATACAAACTCGAACAGCATCTTCCGGGAAACAGCCGGGCGACCGGCAAGGTCGAGGTCGCGCACAAATGGGTTGAGAAGATCGAGAAATTGCTTGGATTATTTTTAGCTGAGGGCAGAAGCCTCACGATGGAAATAATGAATCGCTTCGCCGTCCAGATTCAGAGCGATTACAACGAGCGAACACACCGCGAAACCGGACAAAAACCAATGGACAGATGGAACGCCCAGCGTCACACGATCCGCACGGTTGACGCGAATGTTTTGAAATCGGCGTTCCTGGTGGATGAATTCAACGTCATCATTTCCGGCGATCTGACCTTCCGGCACAAAGGCGTAACGTATCAATTGCCAACCGATCAGCAATTTCAAAATATCGTCGCCCAGCAGTCCAAAACAAACAAGATCACGATCATCTTCCCTGATGTCGCCGACTTTTTCACTCTCGTTGATTTCGACGGAACCGAATTCGACATCATCAAGGTTGAAGCCGCGCCCGATGTGATGGGCGAATTCAAATCAACGCCCGATGACGTGGCCGAGCGCACGCGCAAAGAACTCACGAAATTTGCCAAAGATAACGCGAAACTTGAAAAAGAAGCGAATAAAAGCGGATTTCTGCCGAAACCGATCCCATTCATTGATACCGAATTTGAAGTTCCCAAAACCAATATTGCTACTTTCCCAAAACCGACTGTGAACGTCACTTCACAGATTTTAGACACACTTCCGACACCGCACAAGATCGCCGCCGATGGTTACGCCGGTCAACTTATTTCGTGGTATGAATCAGTCAAGATTTTCCGCGAAGATTTTGATTCGATGTCGGATTGTAAATCATTCCTCGACTCGGTTTTTCCAAGCCGCGAAGAGGAATTACCCGAAGCGCAGATTCGTCAGGCAATCGCCGGATTGTCCGCCGCTCCGCCGACGAAATTACGTTTAGCCAGATAGGAGGATTATGAAACCAGTCAGCCCTGTTATTCCAACTGCCGATTTACCGGAAACGCTCGTTGCTGAAAAGCAGCCCGAATATCAGACCTTGCCTGTTATCCAGTGCGGGAACGGTATTCTGCTTGCACGTTGGAAATTGAGCGAAGATGAAAAAAAGACCATTGCCGAAACCGGGGATTTGTATGTCTTTATTTGGACATTCGGCAACCCTGTTCAGCCGCTTTATCTTCAGGTTACTCAACCCGCAACTGACAACCATTTGGATGACGAGGTTTTGTCGTCAGAAATGCTTGGATAAATATTATGGAAGAAATTGAATTTAGAAAACATATTTTGCCGCCAATCGAATTCGGAGAACGACTGACGGCATTCCGCGAGAAACATAAGTTATCGTTGTCTGATTTTTCACGAATTTTCAAGTTCGTAAAAAACACGTCTCCGGCAACCTTTCACCGCGTAGAGAAAGGACTTGCCGCGAGGAGTTTA
>JANLTD010001188.1:0-5443 GCA_031362765.1 Acidobacteriota bacterium
AAGAAAATCATTACGCGCCCGACGGCGTTCTGCTTTTCCTTGGTCCGACTGGCGTCGGCAAAACTGAATTGGCAAAAGCCGTCGCTGAATTTATGTTCGGTGACGAAGAAAAAATGGTGCGGATTGATATGTCTGAATACGGCGAAGGCACGGTCGGCATTGAAAAACTGATCGGAATGCCGCGCGGCATCGTCGGATCGGAACGTGGCGGAATTTTGACCGAACAATTACGGGAAAATCCATACACCGTTTTGCTGCTCGACGAAGTTGAAAAAGCGAATCCGTATCTGATGAACATATTCCTGCAAGCCTTTGACGAAGGATGGCTGACGGACGGACGCGGCAAGAAGGTTTATCTTTCGGACGCGATCGTCATTATGACCTCAAATCTCGGCTCGGAAAATTTCAAAAAATACGAAAAACCGCTCGGTTTCGGAATGAAATCACGCGGCGAAATGAAAGAGATCAAAGGCGATGTGATGAAAGCCGCCGAAAACAGATTTTCACCCGAATTCCGCAATCGAATTGACGAGATCATCATCTTTTCGCCGCTGACGATGGACGAAGTCAAGGCAATCGCCAAAATTTATCTGGCAAAATTGAAACGGCGGATGGAACGAAAGGGAAAACTTGTCGAAGTCACCGAAAAAGCGATTGATGTCTTAACCGAAAAAGGTTTCAGTCCGGCTTACGGCGCGCGTTTCCTAAAACGCCACATTGACCAAAAAGTAAAACTGCCGATCACCAACGAATGGAAAACGTCAACGCGCTTTTTGGTTGACGCGGAAGACGGCGAGATCGTCGTCAAACCGATGGATACTTTTAGTTTGAACTAAAATGCAGAAAGAACTGACCATCAATCTGAGTGATGAAACCTATCAAAACTTGATGAATTTGGTTGGCGAAAAAAACGCCAGCCAATTCATCGAATCTGTTCTGCGCCCTTATATTCTATTGGCAGAAAAAAATCGGACTTTTAAAATTCACAGCCCTCATTTGGCAGACCCTTCTGATATCGACTTCTTAAAAGTAGAATTGGTCAAAGATTAACGAATGCCTGATTACGATTCCTTTTTATTCAAGCCGCCGGCGCCAATTGCTTTTGTTACTTTGCTTAATCATCAAAACGGTTTGGAAAAATCAACGGTTCCGATGTTGCTCGATACCGGCTCAGACATCACGCTTATCCCCAAATTTGCCGTTGAAAATTTGGATTTGGATTTTTCGCAAAGTCGGGAAATTCGGCTTGAAAGTTTTGATGGCAAAAAAAGCCTTAGCCAAACCGTGGATTTATTTCTGTTTTTCGAAGCGCAAAAATTTCGGGGGAATTTCCCTCTTATCGAACAAATCTACGGCATTGTTGGGCGAAACATTTTGAACCAGTTTAAGATTGAATTTAATGGACAAAATTTACTTTGGACAATTTTGTAAGAATTTTTAAATTTGAAAATACTTTGAGCCGGAACTAAACAACCTAAAAAAGCTTTTCGCATCAAAGGCTTTGGTGATAAAATCTCATCAAAGCCTTTTTTTATTATGAAAATCAAACTATTTTCACTTTCAAAAACTATTAGTTTATTATTCTGTCTGTGTTTTTTCGCGTTTAGCGGTTTGGCTCAAACTTCAAAAACCGATGAAAAAGCCGAAGCGGTCTTGAAAAAAGCCGTGCAAGTCTTGGGCGGCGATAATTATTTAAAAGTAAGATCACAAATCGGGCGCGGCAAATTCAGCAGTATGCGCGAAGGCGTTGTAAGTTCGTTTCAGACATTTGTTGATGTTATCGTTTTTCCTAACAAGGAACGCACCGAATTTAAGGCTTTCGGCGTCAAAACCGTGCAGACGAATACGGGCGATTCAGGCTGGATCTTCGACGGCGATGCGCAGGTTATCAATGTCCAAAGCGAAACGCAGGTCAATGATTTCAAACGCGGAATAAACGCGAGTCTCGACAATCTTTTGCGCGAACAATGGCGCGACAAAGCCGTTTTAAGCTACGTCGGAAGGCGCGAAGCATCTTTGGGCAAACGAAACGACGTTATTAAATTAACTTACGACGACGGTTTCGCGGTCGAATTTGAATTTTCGGCGGACGGCTTTCCGGTCAAGGCAATTTACAAACGGACAAACCCGGAAGGCGAAGACCAAAAAGAAGAAGACCGCTACGCTCAGTTCGTTGATATTCAGGGCATCAAAACGCCGTTCATCATTGACCATTTTTCCGGCAAAGTGCAGACTTCGCGCATCAATTACGAAACGGTCGAATTTAATAAATCAATTCCCGATTCGATCTTTACGAAGCCGACGAGTCCGAAAGAAATGAAGAAAGACTTGAAGTTATGAAATTAAAGGCAAATTGTAAGTTCATCTAGTTTAACGCCTTTAGATTTAGTAATTCTCCATTCGCCGATGTTTTCTAAAGACGCATACCAAGTGTGAACTTGATCTTTTTGAGACCTATAAACCATCAAACTTCCCTTTTGATTTATAGCAGTGTTTGAAGAAAACCAAACAAGCAATCCGTCAGTTGTGTAATTTACAACTCGATTATGCACGTTATCAGTGCTGATTCTCCATTGATGGATTTTCTTTTCTATTTTTCGATTTCCTGTTTCTTTTTTTCTGAAAAATTTTGAGTAAATGACGCGATTGGGGTTAAAAGGCGGAATTGTAATTTTATCTCTCCAGACGTTTTCTAAGGCTGAGTCATAAAATCCTTTCAATCCATGAAAATCAAAAAGAACGACTGTTTTACCAGAATAATTAAGCCATTTATGGTCAAACCAATTCTTTATTTTAACGAAAGCAACTTCTCCAACATTATATTTGAAAATCATCGCTTCCATAATTTTATTGACCATTTCAATAAATTCCGGAGCGTCGCCTTCTTCAATTTTAATCTTTTGACCTTCGGTTAACATATTTCTCAGTTTTCCAAACGCATTTCTTCGTTTTCCGTCGCTTCGATTCTTCCCTTTCTATCATGTGAAAATCCGCTGACAAGCGCGACAAAAAGATCGGATTTTTCTTCCATCGGAACGTGCCCGCAATCTTTCAGCACGACAAGCCGCGAATTAAGGATCGAATTATAGAGCGTTTCGCCGTTTTTGATCGGAATCACCGTGTCTTCTTCGCCCCAGATGATGAGCGTCTGCTGATTGATAAGGTGCAGGTCTTCTTCGATGCGGTTGGCGTCCCAATTTCTGCCCGCTTGCAAAACCGCGTTGTGTCCGTCTTTCGCGTTTAGCGGGCGAATGATCGATTCGATGCGGTCTTTCGTGATCAAATGATGATTCGCGGGCGCGAGCGTGCCTTGCATCCGTAACTTCATAAACACTTTGGAATCCATCAAAAAGGGCGTGAGAACTTCGCCGATACCGGGAACGCGAGCCATCTTCATAATCGGATGATTTTTCGGCTCGTCATTGATGACCGCGTCAACCAGCACCAGTTTTTCGACGCGTTCCGGATAATCGAGCGCAATTGTCAAGGCGACCGCCCCGCCGTAAGAACTGCCGACAACCACGGCGCGTCCGATGCCGAGTCGGTCCATAAAACGCGAGATCATCCGCGCCTGTGACGTGATCTTGTAATCAAACCAGGTCGGTTTGTCGGAATAGCCAAACCCGATCAGATCAACCGCGACGACGTGAAAACCTTCGTTCGCCAATTCGGGCGCAGCCGTTTTCCAAACAAAGACGGAAGCCGTGAAGCCGTGAATCAAAAGCAAAGTCGGATTTCGGATGTCGCCGAATTTTTGATAATGCACTGTCGCGCCGTCAATCTCGACAAAATGCGAATTTTCCGCATGAATAACCTTGTCGGAAACATCGCGCCAATCAACCGTGTCAGCCCGTGAAAGCAATTTCCACGCAACAACTGCGCCAACCGCGCCGCCAACTCCCAAAGCCAAATGTTTTGTTTTCATAAATTTAATGTCCAGAGTTTATGTTTCAGCGTCCGCAATGCACGGGAGCGGCGAACCGGCAAACTAAAGTTTCGACCCTGAGCTAAGATTTTACACTAAAACGAGTCTCGGTTGAACTGTTTTTTCGGCATCATTAAAAAACCCGATCGCCAGCAGATTTCCGTCTTCCGTCAGACGCAAAGCTTCGCCGTCTTGTAATTCGTCTGAAACTCTTCTCAGCTTTACGCCATTTTTTATTTTAGCTACTTCTTCGTCAGATAATTTCACTTCCGTCAGATGCGAAACCGCTTCGTTGGTTGAAATTAAAACTTCCGAAAGTTTATTTTCCGCGACCGTTTCTTCCAATTTTTCAAGCGTCACGGATTTTTCGATGCCGAATTTACCGGCGCGGGTTCGCCTTAGTTCCGCGAGATGTGCGCCCGTCTTTATTTTTTTTCCAATATCTTCAGCCAAAACACGAATATAAGTTCCGGCAGAACAAAGAACGCGAAGCAGGTGGTCTTCGGTTTTTGGTTTTTGGCTTTTGTTCTGCAAATATAACCCGCCCGCTAGCGCAGGCGGTTCTGACTTGGTTTCCAATTCGTAAATGTTTATTTTTACAGCTTTTCGTTCGATTTCGATGCCCTTTCGCGCCAGTTCGTAGAGCTTTTTGCCGTCAACCTTTTTCGCCGAAAACATTGGCGGCGTTTGCCATATCTCGCCGCGAAACTCGGGCAAAACATTTTCGATCTCTTCTTTTGAAATTTGAAATTCGAAATCTGAAATTGAAGATTCTTTGATGTCGCCCGTCAAATCTCCGGTCGTCGTTTCAAAACCGAATCTGACCGTCGCTTCGTATTCTTTCGCGTCCTTGTCTAAGAATTGGGCGAGGCGCGTGGCTTTGCCGACAAGGATGACCATCACGCCCGTCGCAAACGGGTCGAGCGTTCCGGTGTGCCCGATGCGTTTTGTTTTCAAGATCCGGCGGCACCGCGCGACGACATCGTGCGAAGTGATTCCGGCGGGTTTATCAATTATCAAAATTCCGTCAAGCATATTTTGGATTGTGGATTTTGGATTTCGGATTTGCAAATTAAGAAGTTAGAATTTAAACGGCAAGTTTCGGCAAAGAAATTTTAATGCTTATTGCCGACTGATTTTATGTGGCGTAAAAGATTGGAAATCAAAGAAGATAAAGATCGCATCATCAAAGACGCGGAAAGATCACGCCAAAAAACATTTGACCGCGCCGTCAATCTGCTGACCTACAAACCACGCTCTGTCAAGGAATTACGCGAAAGACTACTTGAAAAAGAATGGACAAACGAGGAAATCGTTGACAACGTGATCGAAAAACTCAAGGAATATAATTATCTCAACGACGCGCAGTTTGCGAAAAGTTTTGCCGCTTCGCAAATTCGCCAAAAACCGGTCGGGAAACGTGTTTTGAAACAAAAACTCGCTGGTAAAAAACTCGACAATGAAACTGTCGAGGCAGCCATTGAAAAAGCTCTCGAAGAAACACCCGAAGAAGAGATC
>JANLTD010001192.1:0-1706 GCA_031362765.1 Acidobacteriota bacterium
TAGATCGCTCGGCTCAGCCAACAAAACGATGTCAGCGTCGAGGTTTTCGACAAGTTTCAAGACGCGCTCAAACTGTTGATTCTCCATCAAAACATTAAAGACCAAAAGACTCAGATTCGTGTCGTCTTGATCTTCTGCCCGTGCCATTTGAACTTCCTGACGATGAAAAACCGTGAACGGCAAAATCGCGCGAATCTGATAAAAAATACAAAGAATCAGCGCAAAAGCAAAAATATCATCAACCGGATCTTTGTAATCAAAACCGAAAAGAAGCAACGCAAGCGAAAAGACGAGCAAAAACAGCACCTGCAGACGCGGAAAATCGCCCAATCGGATAAACCAGTTCGCACTTTTGATAAAAGGCTTGACGGTTAAAACGATTGCCAGAATTCCAATGCTGATTGCCAACCATTTCATTCGTTTCTAAGCCGGTTCTTGCTGCGTCAAACAATGCAGAGTTCCCAATCCCCAAACAAGGTCAACCGCGTGAATGCCGACAACCGTGCGCGTCGGGAAAAATTCGGCTAAGATCCCGAGCGCGATCCTGTCATTTTCGTCGTTAAATGTCGGAACTAAAACGCTTTTATTGGCAATGTAAAAATTCGCGTAGCTGGCCGGAAGTCTTTGTCCTGCAAAAATAAGCGGCGCCGGCATCGGCAATCGGACGACCTCCGGTTTCTTTCCGTTTTCCAACCTAAAGCCTTCGAGCCGTTCGCGGTTTTCTTCCAAGATTTTATGATTCGCGTCAGACGGATTCTTTTCTTCTGCCAAAATAATTGTGTTTTTATTAACAAACCGGCAGAAATCGTCAACGTGTCCGTGCGTGTCGTCGCCGACAATTCCTCTATTTAGCCACAGAACATTAGATGCGCCAAGGTTTTCGTGGAAAACCTGTTCAATATCCTCGCGCGTCAGATGCGGATTTCGCGTTTGAATTTTGTAATCAAGCAGACATTCTTCGGTCGAAAGCAGCGTTCCCGCACCGTTGACATCAATTGCGCCGCCCTCAAGGACGACTTCCTCGCCGTTGTATTCGACCTGAAAAACCTTTCGTTTCGCGCGTTTTGCAAACGCCAATGCGACTTTGTTATCCAATTTCCAATCGTCGTATTTCGCCCACGCATTGAATTTAAACTTGATGACCGCAGTTTCGCCGGTTTGCTCATTCCTGACAAACATCGGTCCCGAATCGCGCATCCATCCGCGATCGTGCGCGATCCGGTAAAACTCAATTTTTGCAAAATCAACGCCGATTTTCGCTAAAATACTTCGGGCTTTCGCTTCGTGTTTTTCGTCCTGAACAAGAATACAAACCGTTTCCGATTCTGCGAGTTTTCGCGTAATTTCGCCATACACCCAATGAATCGGCGCGATCTTGCCCGGAAAATCGTTTTTGTTATGACACCAACCGATCCAGGTTGCGCGATGCGCGTCCCATTCGGCGGGCATTTTAAAACCTGCTTCAAGCGGAGTTTGTTTCATACTTTTTATAGTGAAAAGGTGAAAAAGTGAAAAAGTGAAAAAGCCTTCAATTCTAATTGTGCAATATTTTGTGAAACTAAAAAATCGTATCGGATCAGGTCTTTGGCTTTTGGTCTTTGGTTTTTGGGTTTTCAATGGAAACCCATTAATTTTCAATCAAGATTTCCGTAAAATAAGCGGATTGGTGAGAAATTCATCGCCAATCTTCAATTTCTTTCAAAAAC
>JANLTD010000050.1:0-2329 GCA_031362765.1 Acidobacteriota bacterium
CGATCCCGCCAATTCCGACAAAATGAATATTTTTTACGTATCTGAACATTTGTTATTTATTTTTTTGCCGCCGAGACGCAGGGACGCGGAGTTTTTTTTGTCTCGCTTTCAGACACAGAAAAGATATTGCATTTCTCTACGTCTCCGCGTCTCGGCGGTTCAATTTTTCTTCCCCAATTCTTCTATCAAATTCACCGTTATTTCCGCCGCGTCTTGGCGCGCCAATTTCCGTGTCGCCATTTCCATCGCGGAAATTTTTTCTTCCTGATCTATCAAATCTAAAATTTCGTTCGCCAAAGATTCGCCGTTCAGATCTTTCTGCAAGATCATTTTCGCCGCGCCTGCCATTTGCAATGCTTCGGCATTTTTGCGCTGATGGTCGTCGGCGGCGGTTGGCAGCGGAATCATGATCGCGGCTTTACCGGCCGCCGAAAGTTCAGCACAGGTCGTTGCGCCGGCACGGCATATCACCAGATCAGACTTTTCAAATTCGTCAACCATATTTGAAATATATGGTCGGACATCAGCATCGCTAAAAGACGAGCGCGAATATATTTCTTTCAGCTTTTCAAAATCAGACTCGCCGGTCTGGTGCGTGATCTGCAACTTGTCTTTAGGCAGTATTTCGAGCGCCTCGCCCATCGCATTATTGATCGCCCGCGCGCCTTGTGAACCGCCGAAGATCAAGAGATTAATTTTTTCGCCGCGCGCTTTCGGCTTAATGTCAAAAAACTCTTTGCGAACCGGATTGCCCGTGACAATCCCTTTTTTACCGAAAAACGGTAACGCGGCTTCAAATGTCAAAGCAGCTTTTTTGATAAACGGAGCAAGCCGGCGATTGGTAAAGCCCGGCAGAGCATTTGAATCCATCACCAGCGTTGGAACGCGCAACAGACTCGCCATTAAGAGTACCGGTCCCGAAACATAGCCGCCCGCTCCGGCCACCACATCAGGCTTAAAATCTTTGATGAGGCGCCGGGCTTCGAGAAAACTTTTCGGCAAGATCAGCAAACCTTTGAGTTTACCAATAAAACCGACATTTTTTAGTCCCGCGCTTTTTATCAAAGAAAGCTGAAAACCGTTATCGGGCACGATCTTTGTTTCGAGCCCGCGCGCCGTGCCGACGAATAAAACTTCCGAGCTCTCATCGCGCCGCATAATTTCTTTGGCGACGGCAAGTCCCGGATAAATATGTCCGCCTGTTCCTCCGGCGGCGATTAGTATTCGCATCTTTTGTTTTTGTTCTGAGTCCCGCCTTTGGGCGGCAAACCTCTCTATTTGAAAATTTGCCGACCTTTTGGCGGGACTCATAACTACTAAAAAACTTCTCCGCGGCGGCGTGTCGCCGCGTCGCCGCGTCGCTTTTTGCGTTTCACGAAATTATTTGTGTCGGTCGTTTGAGTCTTGGAAACGAACCCTGCGTATTGCGAAATATTCAACAAGATCCCGACCGCAAACAGCGTGATGACGATTGACGATCCGCCGTAGGAAATAAACGGCAGCGGAATTCCCTTTGCGGGCAAAATCGAGATCACGACCGAGATGTTAAAAAGAGCCTGGACGATCAAACCCGTGATCAGGCCGATGCCGAGCAGCATTCCGAACCGGTCGGGCGCAAGCAACGCCGCCCGTGTTCCGCGCCACAGCAAGAATCCGAACGCGAGCACAACTGTCAAGGTTCCGATCAGTCCAAGTTCTTCGCCGACGACCGCAAAAATAAAATCCGAATACGGATACGGCAGATAGAAAAGTTTCTGCTGCCCCTTGGCAAAGCCTTCTCCAAGAACGCCGCCCGAACCGATCGCATAGAGCGATTGGCAGACCTGATACCCGGCGCCCGCGGCATTTTCCTGTGCGCACGGATCGAAAAATGCGATCAGCCGAGCCACTCGCCACGGCGCGAAAACTAGTGCTCCAACACCGCCAATTAACAAGATTGCGCCGACCGTCGCCAGATGCAGGATCTTTGCTCCGGCGGCAAAATAGACGCTGACAAAAATCGCACACAGAACGATCGTCGTGCCTAGATCCGGCTCAAGAACGATCAGCCCGCCAAGAAAAGCAAGCACTGCCAGACACGGCAAAACCGTTTCCCTGATTTCGCCGACCGCTTTTTCCTTAATGGTCAAAAACCACGCTAAAAATATCGGCAGAGCTATTTTGGCGACTTCTGAAGGTTGGAAAGAAACGCCGGCAAAGCGAATCCAGCGCTTTGCACCGTTGATCGCCGGAAAACCGTACACCGAAATCAAAAGTACGGCGGTGAATGCCAAAACTCCGCCGACGATGTACTTATTTTGATAAAGTCGGTAATCAACCTTGCTCGCCA
>JANLTD010000073.1:0-6715 GCA_031362765.1 Acidobacteriota bacterium
TACGGCAAATAGAAAAGTTTCTGCTGACCTTTGGCAAAACCTTCGCCGAGAACGCCGCCCGAACCGATCGCGTAGAGCGATTGGCAAACCTGATAGCCGGCGCCGGCCGCGTTTTCCTGAGCGCACGGATCGAAAAAAGCAATCAAGCGCGCCACTCGCCACGGCGCGAAAATTAATGCTCCGACTCCGCCAATAAACAAGACTGCCCCGACCGTCGCCAGATGCAAAACTCGCGCTCCGGCGGCAAAATAGACGCTCACGAAAATCGCGCACAGAACAATCGTCGTGCCTAAATCGGGTTCGAGAACGATCAAACCGCCAAGAAAAGCAAGCACCGCCAGACACGGCAAAACCGTTTCCCTGATTTCGCCGACCGCTTTTTCCTTAATTGTCAAAAACCACGCTAAAAATATCGGCAGAGCAATTTTGGCAACTTCCGAAGGCTGAAAAGAAACGCCCGAAAAACGAATCCAACGGTGTGCGCCGTTGATCGCCGGAAAACCGTAAACCGAAATCAAAAGCACTGCGGTTACTGCCAAAACTCCGGCAACGATGTACTTATTTTGGTAAAGTTTGTAGTCAACCTTGCTCGCCACATACATCACGACCAGTCCGAAAATGGTAAAACCGAACTGCTTGAAGAAATACTGAAACTGGCTCGCGCCATCTGCGTTATTGGCGGTTTCCTTGAGCGAGATCATCGCCGACGCAGAATAGACCATCACCGCGCCAAACAGCGCGAGACTCGCCGCAATTGCGAATAAAAACCAATCTATGCGTAGTTTCTTTGCCATTCTTTTCAGTCCGGAGTTTATAGTCCAAAGTCCAAAGTCCAAAATCCAAAGTCCAAAGTCATTTGAATTTACTTCCGCGCATTTCTGACCGTTGAAGATATTTCATCAAACCGCCGATTATTCGTCCTGTTTCTTCCAAGTCAGCGGCAATTTCTTTAAATTGAATTTCACCAACATATCTTTGGTCTAATGCAACATAAAGTTGTGCATAAACTTCTGCACAAGATGCTTTTGCAATAGAAAGAAATTGCAAAAACTCTTTATCGCCGTTTCGTTCAAATCCTTCAGCAACATTTGAGAGAATTGAAATTGAAGCACGGCGAATCTGATTACAAAGTGCAAAATCACGACTGAATTTATCTTGCTTTGAAATATCATAAATCTTCTTCGTTACTTTTCGCGCTATTTTCCAAGCCTCTAAATCTTGAAATTTCTCAATCTTTGCCATTTAACTAAACTCCTTTGACTTTGGACTTTAGACTATGGACTTTGGACTTAAATTCGTTTCCGCGCTCTTCAAATGAGCGAAACATATCAAAGCTCGCACACGCCGGCGCAAGCAACACCGAATCGCCTTTTTCGGCCAATTCAAAACTCCTTTGGACGGCATCAGCCATCGATTCGGCGCGCACGATTTCGGCGTGTGTTTTAAGTTGCGATTCGATATTGTCAGCATCTTCGCCGATCAATACGAGTTTCCGGACTATTTTTTCAATCAGCGGAACAAGCGGTGCATACGGCGCGTTTTTTCCGCGTCCGCCAAGGATCAAAACAGTCTTTCCCGGCTCTTCGCTTAAGGCTTCCAATGCTTTCAAAGTCGCGTCAACACTCGTCGCTTTGGAATCGTTGTAAAATACTACGCCTCCGATTTCCCCGACGAATTCGATGCGATGCTCGACACCCTTGAAATTTCTGACCGTTTCTCGCATCGAATCGGGCGATGCGCCGCGCGCCAAACCGGCGGCAAATGCGGCGAGTACATTTTCGACGTTGTGCAGCCCGCGGACAAAGATCTCGTCACGGGTTGTCAAAATTTTCTCTTTGCCATTTGAACGGCAGACCAAATCCCGGCTGCGCAGAAACAATCCTTCATCCAATTCCCTTTTGACCGAAAAAAGCGAAACGTGCGCCTTCAAACCGCGTGCCCAGCTCGCCGTTACTTCGTCATCCGCGTTCAGAATCGCGACATCTTCGGCGGTTTGATTCATAAACAGCCGATGTTTCGCTGCGGCATAATCCGAGAAAAAATCGTATCTGTCCATATGATTCGGCGTTACATTGGTTGCAATCGCGACATTCGCTCGAAATTTCTTAATGGTTTCAAGCTGAAAGCTCGAAAGTTCGACGACCGTCCAACTTTTTTCCGTTGAAGATCCGGTTAAACTCAAAAGCGGTGTTCCGATATTTCCGCCAACCTGCGTTTCGATTCCTGAATCTCGCAAGAGTTCGCCAACTAAAGTCGTCGTCGTTGTCTTGCCGTTTGAGCCGGTAATTCCGACGATTCCGCCCTTCAAAAAGCGGTACGCGAGCTCAACCTCGCCGATCACTTCGCCGTCCTTACGGTCAACGTAGCGTGCCGGAATCGTATTTGTCGGCACGCCGGGCGAAATAATGACCAAATCGATCTGATCAAGCAGCCACGATGGGAGATCGCCGTCAATCAAACCAACATTGAACTTGTCCTTGAGCGACCTGGCTTCGTCCGACCAGGTTTCAATCAGGTTTTTATCGTGAAGAGCGACCGTTCCGCCGCGCTCAGCGACAAATCTGGCCGACGCAACGCCGGATTTTCCCGCGCCCAAAACTAAAGTTTTTTTACCTTCTAAATGCATTTGGTTTTTGGTTTTTAGTTTTTGGTTTTTAGCAAAAGACTAAAGACCAAAACTTAAAACTCTTAGCGAAGTTTCAAAGTCGAAAGACTCATCAAAGCAAAAAGTATCGCGACGATCACAAACCGAAAAACGATCTTCGGTTCTTTCCAGCCCGCAAGCTGAAAATGATGATGGAGCGGAGCCTGTAAAAAGATGCGCTTCCCTTTACCTGCCGTGCGCTTTGTAAATTTGAAATAACCGACCTGCAGCATCACCGATGCCGCCTCGATAATGAAAACCCCGCCAATGAATGGAAGCAGGAATTCCTGCTTGGTCAAGATCGCCACCGTACCGAGTGCGCCGCCGATCGCGAGACTTCCGACATCGCCCATAAAAACTTCCGCCGGCGGCGCGTTATGCCACAAAAATCCAAGGCTTGCGCCAACCATCGCCCCGCAAAATACTGTCAATTCGGCGGCTTCGGGTTTGTGCGTGATGTCAAGATACGACGACCAGCGGCCATCGCTTGCAACATACGTCAGCGCGGTCAGCGCCGACATCGAAATAAACGTCACGCTCGCCGCCAAACCGTCCATCCCATCAGTCAGATTGACGGCGTTTGATGCGCCCAAGAGGACAAAAATAATAAAACCCAAATACAAAACCGGCCCGATATAGGTCACCGCGATTAACGGGTCGGTCAGAGCCGTATCTTTAAAAAACGGAATTGAAACATTCCAAAAATATCCGCCGACGCGGGTGATCTCATCAGGATACGTATCTTGGAGCAATCGCCGATTAAATCGAACGAGCCCGTTGCCCTGCATTGGTCGTTTTTCAATCAGCTTTTTGGCTTCGTCGGACAGCTTTATTTTTTCTTCTTCGGGCAAATTCGCCGAATTAAACCGCTGCTCTTCATAAAAGTTCGGGTCAGCCAACACGCGATTCAGGTCAGCTGCCAGGGATCTTTGCAAAGCCTGAGATTTTGAAGGCTCATAGTTTGTCAAAAGCTGTTTGGTTTCCGGCGAAAATTGCGTTTGCAAATACTGCGAAACCGGATTTTTTGTCTGATTAAGTTTGACTGAAAATTTATTCAGATCCCGAAACTCGGTGCCGCGAAACAACGAATCACCGGTTGTGTAAAAAAGACAGCCCCAGACGACGACCGCGGTCATGAGTTGCCCTAAAAGTTTCTGCCGCTCGGTCAAACCTAAACTGCGCTTTTTGACGATCTTGATATAATCGTCCACAAATCCGATCAAGCCGAACGCGGTTGTCGCCGCCAGTGCCAGCCACAGATACAAACTGTCGAGCCGCGCCCAGAGAATCGTCGAGATAAAAACCGAACCGAGGATCAACACTCCGCCCATCGTCGGCGTACCTTTTTTGGCGTGATGTTCCGCCGAAAGTTCCTCGCGGATCTCCTGACCGATATTCATTTCCCGCAACTTCTTGATGACCTTGCCGCCAAAAAGAAGCGAGATCAAAAGCGCGGTGATTGTCGCCCAGGTCGTCCGAAACGTTATGTACTGAAAGACGTTCAGGCCCTTGTAAAAAATAGACTCGCCCGCGCCGCTGTATTGTTTGAAAATCAGTTGATATAAGAAATAATAGAGCATCTTTGGTTTATTGTTTTGAGTCCCGCCTCCAGACGGCAAGACTTTCTATATGAGCAATTGCCGACCTTTTGGCGGGACTCAAAACTCATTTCTCCAATTCAAATTTTTCCAACAACTTCTCGATCACTACTTCGGTCCGTACACCACGCGAACCTTTGACTAGAATTAAATCGCCCGCTTGAACTTCCTCTAGAAATCTTTCACCTGCGATCGCCGAATCTTCATAGAAACCGACACCGCTCAAGCCCGCACTTTCCGCGCCTTTCAGTAAATCACCGGCAAAACCTCCGACCCCAATAATTTTATCAACACCAAGCGCGGCAATTCGCTCGCCCGTTTCAAAATGGATCTGCGCCGCGTTATCGCCTAATTCGCGCATTTCTCCGGCGATAACGATTTTTCGTTTTGCTCCGTTCCCGCCTTCGACAATCGTTCTGACCATCGAAATCAGTGCGTCGGGATTTGAATTATAGGTGTCATTGACGACCGTAAACCCCATCGCAAAATGCAAGATCTCGCCACGCTGCGGCGGCGGCGCCACCGTTTTCAAACTTTCGGCAATTTCCACGGCGGTCATTCCAAACGAAACACCGACCGCTGAAGCCGCCAGCGCATTCAAAATGTTGTGTCGGCCGTTGAGCGGAAACAAGACTTCCGCCTCGCCGTTTGGCGTCATCAGCGTAAATCGAGTTTCGCCAAAACGCGCAAAGCTAATATTTTTTGCCATTACGTCCGATTCGTTTTCGATTCCGTACGTGACAACTGAGCCTTTCGACAGATCGCGCATTGCCGCCACGCGAAAATCATCGGCGTTCAAAACTGCCGTACCGCCCGCTTTCATTCCCTCAACGAGTTCAGCTTTGGCCTTGGCGATATTTTCAATCGTTCCGAGATGTTCGATGTGAACCGGCAAAACATTCACCACCACCGAAACATCGGGCGGCGTAATGCGGCACAAACGCGCAATTTCGTTATTCGGTGTGGACATTCCCATCTCAAGAACCGCCACATCGTACGTGGCCTCTTTCGCCAGATTCAGGACCGTGATCGGCAAACCCAAACCGTTGTTGTAATTTTTGACACTCCGCAAAACTCTTTTGCCCGAACCGGACAAAACATGCGCGGTCAATTCTCGTACCGTCGTTTTTCCCGCGCTTCCCGTGACCGCAACGACCGGTTTGTTCCAGTCGAGATAAACGCCGTGCGCGAGCTTTTGAAACGCGACAATTGCATCATCAGCAAAGATCAATCTATCCGCAAATTTTTCAAGTTCGGCTTTATGTTCCGCAAATCTGTCCGGACGCACAACAGCCGCAACCGCGCCTTTCTCAAACGCCGGAACGACATATTTTGTCGAATCCTCAAAATCGCCATTGAAACAATTATTTTTATATTCAGGTTGCGACAGGGCAAAAAATACTTCGCCGGTACGGACCGCGCGCGAATCAATCACAAACGAAGTGACGTCCGCACCAAAGTGTGCCGGATTAAGGTGGGAAGCATCAGCTTCCATAAGTTTTATCGCTTTCTCAAGTTTCAAGTCTTCGCTTCCTTCTCTTTGCCCGAAGATCTATTTCCCGGTATTTTTATTGTCACCCTCGCCGTTTTTTTCGCCGCTCCTTTTTTATCAGGCAGCCTGGTTTCCTTCTTTGTTTCCCTGATTTCCTTCGTTTTTTCCGGGTCAGCCGATTTTTTGTCGGACGTTGCAGGTTTTGCCTTTTTTTCCGCGTCTTTTTCACTCTTGACCGTGTCGCGCCTAACGGCGGCACGCGGTTCGATTTCGGACGGAATTTCTTCGGCTGCAAAATTTTCCGGGCGAATATTTCCGTCCGGAACAACACTCAGTTCCGGTAGGATCTGTTCGGCAATGTCGCGGAAAATCGGTGCGGAAACTCGTCCGCCGTCGCGCCCGCCGAGACTCGGTTCATCCAAAACAACCGCGATCACAACCGATGGGTTATCGACGGGAGCCATTCCGACAAACGACGAAACGTATTTATTTTCGTTGATCTTCTTCAGTTTCGCGTCGTATTTCCAAGCGGTTCCGGTTTTTCCGGCTGAAGTATAACCATTTAATTGCGCCTGTTTTCCCGTGCCTGTCAGCACGACGGAACGCAACATTTTTTTCAATGCACGCGCAGTGTCAGCCGTCACAACCTGCATTTTTTGCGCTTCGGTCGTACTGATAACCTTCCCGTCTCCGCTTCGAATTTCTTTGATGATGTGCGGTTGAACCCTGATTCCGTCATTCGCAATTGTCGCGTATGCGGTCGCCATTTGCAACGCCGTAACGCTAACTTCATAGCCGATACTCATCGAAGCCAGCGAGTCGCCGTTCCAGGTTTTCGGCGAACGAAAAATGCCGCCTGATTCCGCCGGAAGCTCGATCTTGGTCGTTTGCCCGAAACCGAATTTTTGCGCGTAATTGTAAAAATTTTCCTTACCTGCGACCAAGCCGGTTCTGATCGCCGCAACATTGCTCGAAACCGCC
>JANLTD010000096.1:0-2304 GCA_031362765.1 Acidobacteriota bacterium
CCCTTCGCCGGCGCGAGCGCGAATGCCGTCGCCTCCACCGACTACCCCGGCCTCGCCGCGCAGACCAAACAGAACGGCGACCCCGCCAAAGGCGAGCTGATCTATCGCCGCGCCACCAGCGCCTGCGTGACCTGCCACGCCATCGGCGGCGCCGGCGGCAAGGTCGGCCCGGACATGACCTCCATCGGCGCGAGCGCCCCGCTGGATTACCTCATCGAGAGCATCCTCAATCCCAACGCGAAGGTGAAAGAAGGCTACAACGCCGTGACGCTCACCCTCGCCGACGGCACCACCGCCACCGGCGTCCAGGCCCGCGAAACCGCCAGCGAAGTGATCCTCCGCGACGCCGCCGGCAAGGAATCCGGCGTGCCCAAAGCCGCGATCAAGAGCAAGACCGACATCGGCTCGATGATGCCCGCCGGCCTCACCGCGATGCTGAAACCGCGCGAGGCGCTCGACATGTATGCCTTCCTCAGCCAACTCGGCAAACCCGGCCCCTACGACGCCAGCAAAGGCGCCGTCGCCCGCGTCTGGCGGATGTATCCCGGCACGGCTGCGGGCGAAGTGGTAAGCGCGACCTACGACCCCGCGAAGAATCCCGGCTTCCCCGGCTACACGCTGGTGGACGGGCGCTTCGTGAAGGACCTGCTCGCCGAGGCCACGATGATCGCCGCCGGCAGCGCGGACACCGTGCTGCTCGCCACGCAATTCCAAAGCAGCGGCAAAACCCGCCTCACCCTCACCGGCGCCAGCAAAGCCTGGCTCGACGGCCAGCCCCTCGCCCTCGGCGCCGACCTCGCCCCCGAGCTGGCGAATGGCACGCACACCCTGGTGGTGAACATCGGCGTGAAAGAGCTGCCGGAAGTGCTGCGTGCCGAGAGCCCGGATGCGCGCTTCCTCGGGAATTGAGGCGCGGAGCACGCTCCCCGGGGAGCACAGGCCGCTGGCCTGTCGTGCCCGGCGGCCCGCCGGGCACATCGGGGAAGGGTTCGCGCCTGACTCGCCACCGACCCGTCGCACAAAAAACGGGCCGGCACCGAAACGACGCCCGATGTTCCCGGCGAGCCGCCGGCAACGACAGGCCAGCGGCCTGTGCTACCCGGAGCTCCGCGCCATCCGCACCGCCAGCCAGCTCAGCCCGCCGCTGACCAGCAGCAGCGGCACCAGACTCCATCGCGACTGCGGCCAGAGGAACTCGCCGAGATTGCACGAATTCCACATCGCCTGCCGCGAGTGGATCTCGAAGTTCCCAAACCCGAGCAGCCCGTCGTACACGCCCACCGGGTTGATCGACACCGGTCCGCTCAGCGCCGCGAGCAGGAAGGGCGTCTGCTCCCGCTGATCGATCGAGCGCTGCCACTCCGCGCGCTTCGCTTCAAACTGCCGCTCCCGCTCCGCTTCTTCGTCCACGGCCAGTTCGAGCCGCCCGGCTTCGTGATCCAGCTTCGCGTCGCGGAGCTGATTCAGCAGCCCTTCCGCGCGTCCCTTGAAGAAGAACGGCGCGGCGTATTCGGTCACGATGTTGCAGAAGAAATCATCCTTCCGATGGTCATCGTCGAGCCGCGCATGGCCGCCGACCGCGAGCGCATTCTGCGCATCGGTGACGGTGAGGAGAAGCTGCTGTGCCACCGAAAGCGCCAGCAACACGCCCACGATCCTCTTCCACCGCCCGTAGATCACCACGATCCCGAACGCGAGGAATGGAATGCCCGGCACGAGATAGCGCGGCCCGGCTGCGTAGCCGCCGTGGTAGCCGTTGAAGCTCGCATTCACCGCGAAGAAAAACGCGAAGATGGCGAGACACAGCCGCGCCTCGGGAACCCACTTTTTTTCGCGCAGCCAAAAACACAACCCGGCGACACCCGCGATCAGCACCGGGCAAAGCCAGAACACCCCGCGATACGGCGACACGAGCAGCAGCATCGCCACGTACGGACTCGGCGCGCCGAACATGCCGAGATTGCCGGCGGGGTCTTTGAAGACGGGATTCTGAAAGTCGTTCGAGAGCGAAAGCGGCGAGCCGAAATTGACCGTGTGATACCAGCCAAGCACCACGGCGAACGGCACGCCGCCAACAACGAAGAGCAGCCCGCGACGCCAGTCCCACTCCCGCGGCGCGGTGATCGTGCTGCGCGAAAGGAACGCGTAAAGCGCCAGCGCCCCGACCGCGCCGACGGCGACGTAGTTCGTGAGCACCGCAAACCCCGCGCACCCGCCCGCGACGATGAAGGAAGCCGACGACCGCGAAAGTAGTGCGGGGCTTCCCAGCCCCGCGGCGGCGCCAGGGACCGGGGCGGCGGGGCT
>JANLTD010000109.1:0-1681 GCA_031362765.1 Acidobacteriota bacterium
GTCCGGGCGGACAAAGCCGTGTTTGCGCCCGATAAAGTTGAGCGGGCGCAACAGTTCTTTGCTAAGCTTGGCGAGCCGTTTGAAAAGAAGGTTCTCTTGCACGGCGACATTCATTTCGACAATATTTTATCGGCGCGGCGCGAACCGTTTTTGGTGATTGACCCGAAAGGCGTGATCGGTGAAATCGGTTACGAGATAGCCGTGTTTCTCAATGATTTAGCGGGTTGGACGGCCCACCTTGCAAATCGTAAAGAGATTCTCGATTCAGCGGTCGAAGAATTTTCAAAAGCGTTTGCGGTTCGTCCTCGAAACCTGCGAAGATGGGCGTTTTCGTTCGCGGTTTTGTCTTCGTGGTGGATGATGGAAGATTTCGGCAAAGATTTTGCAGAGACATTGGCATTAACAGAGATTTGGGACGTATAATCAAAAAATTATGAGTAAAGCACAATTTGGAATGATCGGACTTGGAACGATGGGCAGAAATTTTCTGCTCAATGTCGCGGAACAGGGTTTTTCGGGCGCGGGCTTTGATTTAGACGCGGAAAAACGTCGGCTTTTACTTGAAGAAGGTAAAGATTACGATTTACAAACCGGCGAGACTTTGGCTGAATTTCTGGGCAAACTCGAAAGCCCGCGCAAGATAATGATCCTCGTTCCGGCGAATGTCGTTGATTTTGTGATCAATGATCTGCTCACGGCTTTGGACAAGGGCGACATCGTCATTGACGGCGGCAATTCGCATTTTCCCGACACCGAACGGCGCGAAAAACTTTTGACCGACAATGGTTTTGAATTCTTAGGCGTCGGCGTTTCGGGAGGCGAAGAAGGTGCGCGTCACGGCGCGAGCATTATGATCGGCGGCAAACCGGAAATTTACGCGCATGTCCAAAAAATACTCGAAGCGGCGTCCGCCAAAGTCGCCGGCGAGTCTTGTGCGGCGTTTGTCGGAAATTCATCGGCCGGGCATTTTGTCAAAATGGTTCATAACGGCATCGAATACGGTTTGATGCAAATATTATCGGAAACCTACGATTATATGCACCGTGTCATCGGTTTGGATTACGCCGAGATGAGCCGCATTTTTGCCGATTGGAACAGTGCGGAACTCAATTCGTTTCTGGTCGAGATCACGGCGGAAGTTTTGCGCAAAGCAGACGGCGAAACTGGCCAGCCGCTCGTCGAAATGATTCTCGACACCGCCGGACAGAAGGGAACCGGAAAATGGACTTCGCAAGCCGCGATGGATTTCGGCGTGCCGATCCCGACGATCGATTCCGCCGTTTCAATGCGCCAGATCTCCGCCCAAAAAGAAGTTCGGTCTATCATTGCCAACAAATACGATGTTCAAGCCGTTAAGACTGACCGCGCCGAGAATACCGATGAATTTATTTCTGAGTTGAAAAATGCTTTGCTCGCCGCATTTATCACAACCTACGCGCAGGGAATGGCATTGCTTCAAACGGCATCCGTCGAGAAAAATTACGATTTGAATTTGGCGGAGATCGCCAGGATCTGGCGCGGCGGTTGTATTATCCGTTCGACTCTGCTCGAAGATATTCGCAAGGCTTATGCCGAAAATCCGGCTTTGCCGAATTTGGTTTTAGCGGATGATTTCGTCAAGATCCTGAACGAAAACCGCGCCGATTGGCAAGCCGTGACCGGGAAATTCACTGTGCATCAA
>JANLTD010000111.1:0-3199 GCA_031362765.1 Acidobacteriota bacterium
GGCCCCGCCCCGGTGCTTCGCTTCGCGAGATTGGGAATGCTCGGCATCCTTGCCCTTCCCTTATTGGTGGCAACACCCGTCGGAGAGAAAATCATCGACCATCTGCCGTTTGTTGGATCAATAGAGGAAGAAAACGTCAACTACCGTCAGAAACTGCTGGAGGTCTCCATCGGCGTTATCATGGAAAATCCGCTTTTCGGAAGCGTGAACTACTTCCAGCATGCGGAGATGCAGGCTCTTGTTCAGTCTCAAGGCATCATCGATCTGGTCAATACTTATGTGGGCGTCGCTCTGTCAAGAGGCCTGGTCGGTTTGACCCTTTTTGCGGGCTTTTTCCTCGCGGTAGCTTTCCGGATCCAGATCCATCGCCAATTGATCGCGCTTTTCCGCGCTGATCGGCGTAATGTCATAGCCCGTTTCCGATAATTCTTTTTGTGTTTCAGGTGTCATAAAAAATCTCCTCGTATTACTAAAGTAACAAATTCAGGATTTTTATTCCAAATCTCGCATTTCACTGATAAAAATGCGTCCGGGTTTTTCGGCGATGGCAATGCCGTTGGTGATCGTGATCGGCTAGCGCACAGTGTTTATTAAAAATAGGTGCGAATAAAAAACAATCGCGCTATTCTTTTGAAATTATCAGCTATTAGTTATCAGCTATCAATTTTTCCGAAGATTAACGGTTACTTTGCGGAATAACTGATAGCTGAGAACCAATTCTTCGCTTTGGGTTACTTTGAATATGCAATGAATACTATTGATATACACAGCTAACACAACTGTTTAGGTCTTTCGTACTTGGTTTTTGATTTTTCGAAGAAATTGGAGATGAGTTTCTCACTACGCCCGCTTATTTTATGGAAATCTTGATCGAAAATCAGCGGGTTTCCATTGAAAAGACCAAAAGCCAAAGACCTAAACAATTACCAGTTGACACTTTTTGCAAAATCGTCAATATTGTAAATATTAATAAGCAAATCGGAAATATTGATTTCGTCTTTATTCAAAGAGGGAAATTTGGGCTTAAATTTATGGAGGTAATGTATGAAAAGCAAGAAGGATCTTTTTCTGATCGGCACAAGTTTATTGTTTGTTTTTGGTTGTAACTTACTTGGGGGAATTCAAAAACCGAAAGATGCGTTTCCCGAATCTTTCGGCAAATACAAAATGACTTCGATCGGCAACGGCGGAAAAATTTATTATCTGAACGATAAAAATAAAAAAGATCAGTATCGCTCCTGGGATTCGACCTATTCAGATGGCAGCAACCAGTTTTCCTATCGGGTTGGTGTTCATCTGGACGCCGCAGCCGCCAGGAACGAACAGGAATTATTAGCCGATTGTGTCAGCAAAGAAGTTTGGAAAAAAACATCTCTGAAAGATAAATCGGGTAATGAGATCGGAGCGATCACCATTTGCCGAGGTCTTGAACGGGGGCAAGAAAAAAGCATTTTGGGTGGTTTCCAGTACTCGCTCGGCGTCAGCAATGACAAACAAACAATTGGATTGAGAACTTATTCGAAAAATGTGAATTCCGAAATGATCGAATTTTTCAAATCATTGCCGATAAATGCGCAGATTGATTTAGCGGTTCTTGACGAATTGCTTGCTTCCAAGCCTGATAGGTCAACCACGGCCGTTGAACTACAAAAAATGTCGCCGGCTGTTAAAGCTGCCGCCAAACCATATCTGAAAGGAAAGATCGTGGTTGTTGAATCGGCTTCCCTGAATACCGGAAATTACATAACCGACGAATCGAAACGCGCCGGCGCACCCGATGAGATCGGTTCGATCGTTCAGATAAGCTGCGAAAAAAGTAAAAAGATCGGCGATTATATGGTCAAAGGTGAAATCGTTCCGGCATACGGATCATCGTGCAAAGTTTCCGTCATTGACAATACGATACCGGCAATCATCGTGCAAAAAACCTTTACCAACCGGGAATTGCCGAAAACCACGAACTTCACGACATTGAACGGTCAATTAACATCTCAGGAATATGTTGCGCCATATCCATTTGGCGAAATTAAAACATACATCCAAAGTTTGCCGAAAAACTAAGCAGCGGTTTGAGAACTATTTTTTGACTGCGAAAGACACGAAAGGCACGAAAAAAAACAAAAGTCGTTTTGATTTATTTTCGTGTCTTTCGTCATTATTAAGCGGCCTAAAAATTGCGAGAGCCTTAAAAACTAATAATATCTGCCTACGAAAAAAACGAAAAAGACGAAAAAAAGCATTTTTGCCAAATCTTATTTGGAAGTTTGCTTTCGTGCCTTTCGTTTGTTTCGAAGGCAAAAATCTTAAAATATTTGATACTTTTCAAGTAAACAAAAACTATGCCGCTCAATAATGGTCTTTCGTATGTTTCGTAAGCAAAATCTTTAGTTTTCAAACAGCTTTTAAGAGTGGAAAAAACTTCTCAATGCTTTAAGAGGCCTAATCTGCGGGGCTTTTTTCTAATTCCGCGAGTCGTTTTTCCAAATCGCGAACCGTTCGCGCCATCTCGCCCAATCTTCTGAAAGCGGCGATCGAACGCAGCCAATCGCGGTTGTCAAACGCCGGCACGCCCGAAATTATTTTGCCGGCTTCGACATCGTGCGAAGTGGCGGATTTGGCAGTGACGACGACATCGTCACCGACGCGCAGATGTCCGGCGATCCCGACTTGTCCGGCAAGAACGACGCGTTTGCCGATCACGGAGCTTCCTGCCAAGCCGGTTTGCGAACAAATAAGCGCGTCTTCTTCGATCATGCAGGAATGTCCGATCTGAACGAGATTATCAATTTTCGCGCCGCTTTTGATCCGCGTTTCGCCGACCGAAGCGCAATCAATCGCCGTATTTGCGCCGATTTCGACATCATCTTCTAAACAGACGCGCCCGACCTGCGGAATTTTCAGCCAATGTTTTTGCTCGTCCCTGGCGTAACCGAAACCGTCCGAACCGATCGTCGTGTTGTTGTGAATGATACAGTTTGCGCCGATCTCGCAATTTTCTCTAACGGAAACGCCCGAATGAATTATCGAGTTTGCGCCGATCCGGACGCCGTCATAAATCGTCGCGTTCGGAAAAATACGCACGTTTTCGGCGATCTCACAGTTTGCGCCGATCACGGCATTTGCCATAATCTCGACGCTCGCGGCAATTTGCGCCGTTTCGTGGATGACCGCTGACGGATGGATCGAAGGAACGACCGGC
>JANLTD010000159.1:0-3602 GCA_031362765.1 Acidobacteriota bacterium
AACGGATTCAATTTTTTTTGCTATGATTTTCAAGAGTTTTCAAATTTCAATTCGGAAGGTTTTAAAAATGCAAAGAATTTTATCTTTAGTGATTGCTCTGACTCTTTCTGTGCCGCTTGTCTGGGCGCACAACGACAACTCTCATTTCGAGAATCAGCAAGACGTAACGGTTAAAACAATCAAGGTTAACGGCAATGTTTATATGCTTCAGGGGCGCGGCGGAAATATCGGCGCACTGGTCGGAAGCGACGGAATTTTGATAGTTGACGACGATTACAAGGTGGTCAGCGAAAAGCTGCGCGACGCGCTCAAAGAACTCGGCAGCGAAAAACCGCGTTTCATTTTCAATACGCATTGGCACGGCGATCACACGGAGGGAAATCTGTTTTTCGGACAAGATTCGATCATCGTCGCGCATTCCAACGTGCGGAAACGTCTTTCGCAGGTCAATTCGGTTTTCGGCCAAACCGTTCAGCCGTATCCTTCAGCTGCGTTGCCGATGATCACTTACACGGAATCAATGTCAATCTATTTTGACGGCGAAGAAGTCCGCGCCGTTTATTATCCGAACGGTCATACGGACGGCGATACGATAATTTTCTTTACAAAGGCGAATGTCGTGCACCTCGGCGATGATTTTTTTGCGGGACGTTTTCCGTTTGTTGATCTGGAGAATGGCGGAAGCGTCCAGGGCTTGATAAACAATGTTGGAATGCTTCTCAAACAAATTCCGGCGGACGCGAAGCTGATTCCGGGGCACGGACCGGTTTCGACGATTGACGACTTAAAGAATTATCATCAAATGCTGCTTGAAACGTCGCGCATTGTGCAGGACGCGATGAAGAACAAGAAAACGCTCGGCGAGATCAAAAAAACGGGTTTCCCTGACAAATACAAAGAATTCGGGACAGGATTTATAAAAACCGATTTCTGGGTCGAGACTGTTTACAAAAGCTATTCTATGAAAAAGTAAGCAGTCAGCAGTCGGCAGTCAAAACTTCGAAGGAAATTCTACCTTTTTTCTACCAACTGCCAACTGCCGACTGTGCCTGCCAACTGTTTTACGCGACCGTTACTTCTTTCGAAAGATAAACGTCCTGAATCGCGTTCAGAAGCTCAACGCCTTCGTTTGTCGGGCGCTGAAACGCTTTGCGTCCCGAGATCAAACCCATTCCGCCGCCGCGTTTATTGATCACGGCCGTGCGAACCGCGTCCGCGAGATCGCTTTCGCCTTTTGATTCGCCGCCCGAATTGATCAATCCGGCGCGTCCCATATAGCAATTGGCGACCTGATAGCGAACAAGATCGATCGGATTGTCCGAAGTCAATTCCGTATAGATCTTCGGATTCGTTTTGCCGTAACTGCTTTCAACATTCAGCAGGTTATAGCCGCCGTTGCGTTCGGGCAATTTTTGTTTGATGATGTCGGCCTGAATCGTCACGCCCAAGTGATTTGCCTGTCCGGTCAGATCTGCCGCCGTGTGCATATCGCCTTCCGGGGTCTTGAATTTGTTATTACGCAGATAGCACCAAAGAATCGTCGCCATACCGAGTTCGTGCGCGTGGGCAAACGCATTGGCGATCTCGACGATTTGGCGTCCCGATCCATCCGAACCAAAATAAACGGTCGCGCCGACCGCGACTGCGCCCATATCACGTGCTTCTTTCAAAGTTCCGAACAAGATCTGGTCGGCTCTGTTCGGATAAGTCAGCAGTTCGTTGTGATTTATCTTGACGATAAAAGGAATTTTGTGCGCGTAACGCCGCGCCACTGCGCCAAGCACGCCGTAGGTCGAAGCAACCGCGTTGCAGCCGCCTTCGATGGCGAGTTCGACAATATTTTTCGGATCGAAAAGTTTCGGATTCGGCGCGAAAGAAGCGCCTCCGCTGTGTTCGATGCCTTGGTCAACCGGCAAAATCGAAAGATAACCGGTTTTGGCGAGTCGGCCGTTATCGAAAAGCGTTTGGATTGAACGCAAAACCTGCGGTGTGCGGTCTGAATCCATCCACACACGGTCAACAAAATCACTGCCCGGAACATAAAGATGTTCTTTCCCGATTTTCGGGGTCGAATAATTTAAAAGCGTTTCGGCATCATCGCCTAAAAGTTCTTGAATCTTACTGTAATCAACAGTCATTTGATAATCTCCTGAATTGATAAAATTTTATAAAAGCAAAATAATTTGCCGAATTATATCATAAAATCCGCTGTCGGATTTACAGTGGATAAAAAGTTAATTAATTTATTCTGAAAAAATCTGGATCTTTAGCGGAAGATGTTAAACTGACAGGTTAGAGCATTTTTTGAAAAGTAAGTTGTCGCATTAAAATAGTTTATCGCAGGAAAAAAAGCTTGGTAAAAGTAAATAAGGTGGTGTAGAATCTTTGCCATAATCGCACAATGAAACGATTGCATTATTCTTTTAGCGTAACTTTCAGAAACTTTGCCCTTTAAGCAGCGTGAGAACAATTTAGAATCAGAGGTTTTATTATGAGACTATCCTTCAAAAAGCATTCCGTTTTGCTTTTTCTTTCCTTTCTACTGTTAATTAGCTTACAAACCCTTGCTCAGGATAAAGAGTGGCGCGAAGTTACACCGGCCGAATTGCAGATGAAAACTCCGAAAGTCGAACCGGATGCCGACGCCGAAGCCATCTTCTGGGAAGTCCGGATTGACGACAGTTCTTCTGACGAACTGTCTATGAAGAATTACGTTCGGGTCAAGATCTTCACTGAGCGCGGACGCGAAAAATACAGCAAGTTTGATATTCCTTTTAGAAAAGGCATTAAGATCAAAGACATTGCCGCACGGATCATCAAAGCCGACGGTTCAATTGTTGAAATAACTGAGAAAGACATTTTCGAACGGGAAATTATCAAAGCCGGTAAAATAAAGATAAAAGCCAAATCATTTGCGATCCCGAATATCGAGCCTGGCGTGATTGTTGAATACCGCTATCGGGAAGTTATTGATGATGCCGGCGCCGTTGGTATGAGTTTAGAGTTTCAGAAGGACATTCCCGTTCAAGACCTTTCATATTATTACAAACCCTACGATAAAAAAGAGCCTGATTATCAATCCTATAATTTTAAGGACACTACTTTTGTCAAAAATGAAAAAGGCTATTGGTTGGCGCAAAAAACAAATGTTCCGGCTTTTAAGGAAGAACCGCGAATGCCGCCTGAAGATAGTGTTCGTCCGTGGATGAAACTGCAGGGAGTGAGAGTTGATATCACCAGCGCGTCTGAATTTTCAATTCAATTTACGATCAAAGACCCAAGTGATATGCGTCGGTATTGGGGCGCGGTCGCGATTGAAAAAACGGCATTCGCGAAGTATATGAACAAGCCGGACAAGGATATTAAGAAAGCGGCTACTGAAATCACTGCGTCGGCTACGAACGACGACGAAAAGTTGCGAAAACTTTACGAATTTTGTCAGACCCAGATAAGAAACAGTTCATTTGATACGTCTTTAACCGACGAAGACCGACAGAAATTGCCCAAGATCAAAGCTGTCGCCGATGTTTTAAAAAACAAGGTGGCGGCCGCGCAGTATATAGATATGCTGTTCGGTTCGATGGCTAGTTCGCTCGGGTTTG
>JANLTD010000179.1:0-2057 GCA_031362765.1 Acidobacteriota bacterium
TTTCTGTGAGAATAGCTTTTTACTGCGGCATTACCTTTCCAAACCGGTTTTCGATTGCCTTTTGACCTTTACTTTGAAACAATAAACGCATCATTGCGTAAAAGCTACAGACAAAATCATTCCAAAAATTTGAGGAGAAAAAATGCGTAAATTCTATTTTCGTTTTATCACGGCTCTGACCGTTTTATTGTCGCTTTCGACAATCACAATGGCACAGAGCAAGGCGTTTGACCCGAGCCGGATGGACACCACGGCTGATGCCTGCACCGATTTTTTCCAGTATGCCAACGGCACCTGGGTAAAAAACACGGCAATTCCGCCGGCATATTCGCGTTGGGGAACTTTTAATATTCTGGCGGACAACAACTATGCTTTGTTGAAAGATGTTCTGGAAAACGCCGCCAAATCTAAATCTGCAAAAGGCTCGGATGCCCAACTGATCGGCGATTATTACGCCTCGTGTATGGATGATGCCGCGATTGAAAAAGCCGGTGCAAAGCCGCTCAATCCTTTCTTAAAATCCATCAATAAGATAAAAGACCGTCAGGCACTGCAAAAGCAGATCGCCGCTTTTCATTCGGCAGGTGTTCCGGCTCTGTTCGGTTTCGGCGCCGGTGCCGATGCGAAAAACAGTGTCATAAATATCGCCAACGCCAGCCAAGGCGGATTGACATTGCCGGATCGCGACTTTTATACAAAAGACGACCCCAAATCGGTCGAAACGCGGGCGAAGTTTGTCGAATATATGACGAATATGTTCAAACTTTTGGGTGATGAGACGAGCGCGGCGGCCGAAAATGCAAAGACCGTGATGACGATTCAAACGCGACTCGCGAATGCGTCAAAATCGCGTGTCGAGCTGCGTAATCCCGAAGCACGATATAACAAGAAATCGCTTGCGCAACTTGCGGATATGACTCCGAATTTTTCGTGGATGGATTATATGACGACGCGCGGCGTTCCGCCGGTCCAGGAAGTAAATATCGGACAGCCGGCATTTTTTGAAGAAGTTAACAAAATGATGTCGGATGTTTCAATCGATAATTGGAAAACCTATCTGCGGTGGATGCTCTTAAATTCATCGGCAACACGTCTTTCAAAGGCGTTTGTTGACGAAAATTTCAATTTTTTCAGCAAATTTCTGCAAGGAACGAAAGAGCAGCAACCGCGTTGGCGTCGCTGTATCGGCGCAACTGACAATGCTGTCGGTGAGGCGCTCGGCAAGGAATATGTAAAAAAAGCCTTCACGCCCGAAGCACAAAAACGGATGAGCGAATTGATCGATAATCTCTTTGCAGCTTATCGCGAGCGGCTTTCGAAGCTTGACTGGATGAGTGCTGAAACACGCGAAAAAGCTCTTGGAAAATTGAATACCTACCAGCGCAAGATCGGGTTCAACCAAAATCCGCGCGGCTACGCGGGTTTGAGTGTTGGTCGTAAATCATTTTTTGATAATTCCAGAAGCGTCGGCCGGTTTGAAATTACCCGCAATCTGAAAGATGTCGGGCAAAAGGTTGACAAGACACGTTGGGGAATGACTCCGCCGACCGTTAATGCTTATTATAATCCGAGCTTTAACGAGATCGTTTTTCCGGCGGGCATTCTGCAGCCGCCGTTCTTCAATTTTCAGGCGGACGATGCGATCAATTACGGCGCGATCGGTGCAGTCATCGGTCACGAGATATCGCACGGATTTGACGATCAGGGCAGTCAGTTTGATGCCGATGGTAATTTGAAATCGTGGTGGACAAATGAAGATCGAACAGCCTTTGAAGAACGCGCCGCGTGTGTCTCGAACCAATTCAGCAGTTATGAGATCCAAAAAGGTTTGAACATCAATGGCAAACTGACATTGGGCGAAAATATCGCTGATCTCGGCGGTCTGACGGCTTCTTATGTTGCTTATCAGAAATCGCTGGAAGGCAAACCGCGCCCCGCTGACATTGACGGTTTCACCGCCGAACAGCGATTCTTCCTTGGCTATGCACAGGTTTGGTCAACCAAGGCAACTCCGGAATCCGAACGTCAGCAGGTTTTGACCGATTCGCATTCGAATG
>JANLTD010000232.1:0-6207 GCA_031362765.1 Acidobacteriota bacterium
CTACACGTTGGGCACCAACTTTCGGATGACGGCCCTGCAAGCCGCCGTGCTGACGGCTCAGATGGAGCGCTTACCCGCGCAGATCGCCCACCGCGCACGCGCCGAAAGACTACTGCGTGAACTTACCGCCGACGTTCCCTGGCTTACCTGGCAACAGGTTCCGGCCGAAGTGAATGTCCACTCGCACTACCTGATGCCCGGTCGCATTTCCGGCCAATCTCGCGACAAATTTGTGCAGCATCTGAAAGACCATGGCGTCCCCTGCACGCCCTTCTACCCGCACCCGTTATACGGCAATCCGCTTTTTTGTGACATTTTCAAACTCCTTTTTATTTCGGTAGATGCTTTAACTAAGCATCTTGCTATCGCCGCATGCGTTGAGCGATAGCCGCCAAATTTAGAATTCCCCAGAAATCTTATCCATTTAATTTTATGAACTCATAAACATCATTTCCGCAAAAACCACTCACTCCGGCGGCGTATTGAAACCGGCAGCCGATAATTTTTTGAGTTCCCCTTTCGCCTCGCCGGGACCAAAAATAAGAACAGATTTTGCTCCATAAATAACTGCCGCCACTTCGTCATAAAATCGGTTAAGATATTCTGTCTCAACGCTTTGGCGAACATCATCCGCAACTACTTTAGAGTTTGGATGGTTTTCGTTGTCTGAAACAATTTGCATAAACTCATAGTTCTCACCTTTTTCGCCTGTCACAGTTACAATCACGGCCGATGCGTGATCAATCCATAAACCTACGTTCTTTTTCATAAATTACTCCTATTCAATATTGATTTTGATCTTTTCAAGTTACAGTCATTCAAACTGCAACACGAATTAGCTTTTTATTGACAAATTCCTGTATTCCCAAAGCTGAAAGTTCACGCCCGTAACCTGAATTTTTGATACCGCCAAACGGTAAATCCGCCGATGTCCAGGTTGGATGATTGATAAACATCATTCCTGTCTCAATCCGATTTGCCAAGCTTTTTCCGCGCTCAATATCTTTGGTATAAACCGAACCACCCAAACCAAAATCCGAATCATTGGCGAGTGCAATTGCTTCATCTTCATTTCTTACCCGGAAGAAAAGTGCCACCGGACCGAAAAATTCTTCCCGAAAAGCAGGATTGTCGGGCTTGATGTCCGTGAGAATTGTGGCTTCCATAAACGAACCTTTGCGGTCAATTCGTTTGCCGCCCAAAACTACTTTTGCGCCTTTTGCAACCGCACTTTCGACTTGTTCTAATAGTTTAAGCAGAGCAGACTCTGAAGAAAGTGGTTTGAGCGTTGTTGCTTCGTCAAAGGGATCGCCCGACTTGAGTTCAGACAAAGCCGATTGAAATTTTTCGAGGAAAATATCGGCTAACTCTTCGACCACGATGAAACGCTTTGCCGCTACGCAAGATTGCCCCGTGTTGTTCATTCTGCCCCAAACTGCCCATTTCACGGTTTCTTCTAAATCGGCATCTTCGAGCACGATGAAGGCATCGCTGCCGCCAAGTTCCATTGTTGATTTCTTGAGATTTTGTCCGGCTCTGGCGGCGACTGCTTTTCCCGCATCGCTGCTTCCGGTCAATGCCACGCCTTTAATTCGCGGGTCGTCAATCAGTTGATTAACTTGGTCGTATGAAATCAGTAAATTTGTATAAAGCCCGTCAGGCGCGCCAGCATCTTTCAACAATTTCTCAAAGGCAATTGCACATTGCGCAACGCTCGCCGAATGTTTAACCATCACAACATTTCCCGCCATAATATTTGGTGCGGCAAAGCGTGCAAGTTGGTAATACGGAAAATCCCAAGGCTGAACGCCAAAGACAACGCCGATTGGACTGCTCACGATTATTGCTTCGCCCGAACTTGGATTAAGCGTTTGCGTGGCGAGAAATTCTTCCGCATTTTTGGCGTAATAATCAATAATTTCGGCGCTAAGTTTTACTTCTCCTTTTGCTTGCCCAATTAGTTTGCCCATTTCAAGCGTTACCGGACGAGCAAATTTTTCAATATTCTCGTGCATAAGTTTCGCTGCTTTGGCAGTAATTTTTGCACGGTCTGCAAAACTCGTATTCCGCCAAATTTCAAAACAGGCAGCAGCCGTTTTAATTGCTTTTTCCAATTGGGCATCCGTTTGCGTTTTGAATTTTTCAATAATTTCTCCGTTATAAGGGTTGGTGCTTTGATATGACATAACTTTTTTACTCCATTTTTGCTGCTTATTTTAATTTTCCAATTACGGCTGACCGACATACAAGACAATTTTGCCGACCGAACGACCTGATTCGCTCAGTGCGTGCGCTTTCGCAATGTCGGCAAGCGCATATTCTGCGCCAACAATCGGGCGAACTTTTCCATCGTCAACGAGTTCAGCAATTTGCATCAGTATTTCCGCATTTGGCTCAATAAAAACAAATGCACTGTGAACTTTATGTTTGGCGGCAAGTTTTTCCGATGGCGGGCTAACAATTGAAACGAGAATTCCGTCCGGCTTCAAAACTGACCACGAAAATTCCTGCACTTCGCCGCCAATCGTATCGAAAACGACATCAACATCTTTGACTATTTCTTCAAATCGTTGGTTTTTATAGTCAATAACCTCGTCTGCGCCCAACGATTCAACCAATGCCAAATTTTTCGCGGAAGTCGTGGCAAGAACATACGCTCCACGCGATTTTGCGAGTTGAATTGCCAACGAACCGACACCGCCCGAACCTGCGTGAATCAAAACTTTTTGATTAGCAGAAAGTTGTGCGGTGGTAAAAAGTGCTTCCCAGGCCGTAATTCCCGCAAGCGGCAAAGACGCGGCTTCGACGTGCGCGATCGTTTTCGGCTTAAACGCAACTTCGTCTGCGTTGACCGCGATATATTCGGCGTAAGATCCGTTACGCTTGATGTCAGGGCGCGAAAAAACTTGATCGCCAACCTTAAATTTCGACACATTTTTCCCGACTGATTCAACGATTCCCGAAACGTCCCAGCCAAGTGTAACGGGCATCGAATACGAAACCATTTCTTTCAAATACCCTTCGCGGATTTTCCAATCTACCGGATTTACCGATGCAGCAACGACTTTGATCAAGACATCGTTTGCCTTAACTATCGGCATCGGCGCATCTTCGTAAATCAATTCGTCTGCATTGCCATATTTATGGATTCTTACTGCTTTCATTTTGCTTCTCCTAAGAATTTTTGGGTTAGCTATTCGGCTTAATTTTTCGTTGCTCAGCCTGCCAAATATTTTTCTAATTTGTCATCCACTGAAATATTTTTTTTACCTTATTTTCAAGTGTTTGCCCCTTTGAGGTAGTTAAAAGCCGTGAATTATTCTGATATTGAAAAGGTCCTAGTTCAGCCGAACGCTTCGACAGTTCGTTTAATAATTGCCAATTTGCTACGAAAACTTCCATAGTTTCACGATTCTTGACAGGGGCATTTAGTTCATACTTGACTTTTACAAGCATCAACTTATATGCGAGGCGAACATCAGAATTAGGACTGATAATATTGCGGCGAGTCAGACCCAGATATAGATCTTTGCCGTTATTTTTAATTTTTAACATCAAATCCCCGTTTTCGTCAGAAACAGGCTCGCTTTGGATTTTCAAATCGTCATAAAAAGAATTAAACCCATTTTTATCAACAAAAAGTCCATTTTCTATAGCCTTTTGCGAAATTCCCAAAAACTTTTGCCGATATTTTTTCCAAGTAATATTTTCCCCAAAAAGTCGGGATTGTTCTTCGGCTTGGCGGGCTTTTATCTCGGTCAAGACTCCATTTTGCTTACTCAGTTTTGAGACATCTTTGGTTGCCAATTCTAATTCCGCCATTTTTACCGAAGGATATTTGCGATAGGTCTTATCTAAATTGAAATTTCCACCGGTCAAGTAATATGCGCCGGCAAAAACCGATAGTAAAATTGGCATTGTGAGGGCCTGAATAGCCACATATTTCTTTGATTTGAAAGCCATTTCCGTGAAATGCTGTAAATCTGAACTTCTCGCAATAACGCCGTCAATTTGAGAATATTTATTGATGTGAAAAAGCAGATTTGGATTTTTAACGGCGAATTTTTTGAAAGAGTGCGCCAGCGCTTTTGGAGTGGTTACACCAAAATCATTGATCAAATCACGCGAAACCGCATCAGGAAAATAAAAATTAATAATTTCTTTTGCAAAATCCGCGCAGTTGTTATTTATCAAATTAAAATTGTTTTCGGGCGGCGAGACGCCATATCGTTTTAGAAAATGCAAATCTTGTTCCGAGGTTGTTTTGACTGTAAATGCGTATAAATCTCTGTCTAAAACTGCGCCAAAAAGCTCTGTCCACCTACCGGACGGCAATTTCTCATTAGGCAATCGCGGAATTAGTTTTTCAAGATATTTAGCCCGATTGCTTTCGCGTAGAAATTCTTGAACTTTACGATTTGAATAAAGCGGAATCTGGTCAGCGCGATCAACTCCATAAAGGTAATTTATGATTGGGACGGCAAACCATCCAAACTCCGCTTTCGCACCAAATCCGAGATATGTAGAAATTACGACACCCTTTGGTTCATAAGCCTCGCATTGCCGCAAAACTAAAGGCGGGTCAGTGCAAAGGTCAGAGATATAAACGCTAATATGACCGCTTCCTGTCATTACTCCGCTGAAACCTTTAGCTTCGTGAACCAAGAGTGAAATGTCGCCATAAACCTTCGTCGGGACAGAAACAACTACCAATACTAAAATGAGAAATATAGACTTCATAAAAATCAACCGCAAATTCAACATATTTATGAATTTGTGAATTTGGATTTGAGATTTAAGTCTATGTAATTAAATACGTTCTGTATGTTTGCTAACGCACACATCGGAATTTAGTTGCGTTTGACGAACTTTTGGCTGTGATCTGCCTTGCTCATTTCGAGAATTCCGCCATCCTCAATTAGAAAAATTCTGTCGGCCTGTTGTGCCAAACGGTCGTCGTGCGTAATCATTACGAACGCCACGCCACTTTCACGATTCATTTCTCGCACAAGGGCAAAAACTTCTTCGCCGGAATTTCGGTCAAGGTTGCCTGTCGGCTCGTCGGCGAGAATGATTTTGGGCGAATTGGCTAATGATCGAACGATCGCGCAGCGTTGATTTTGTCCGCCACTCATTTCGTCGGGGTGTTTGTTAATTTGGTCGCTTAATCCGACTCTTTCAAGTAGTTGCAGCACTCTTGAAGTTTGTGCTTCGTCCGCTTCACCGTGACGAATCGTAATCGGCATCAGCGCGTTTTCTAAACAAGTAAATTCGTTGAGCAGGAAATGAGCTTGAAAAATAAAGCCTATTTCTGTGCTTCTCAATATTGCCAAACCATCTTCGTCGAGGGTTGAAATGTCAACGCCATTAACCAAAACTTTTCCGCTCGTTGGCACATCTAAGGCCCCCAGAATATTTAGCAAAGTTGATTTTCCGCTACCCGATTGCCCGATGATGGCGACAAATTCGCGCTCTCTGATTTGCAGATTTATCCCGTGTAAAACAGGAATATTTACCTTTCCGAAATAAGTCTTTTCTAATTCTCGGGTTTCAATCACGAGCCGTGAATCCGCCGGCTTTTTCAAACCGTTGGCGGACGTTTTTTGAATCGGAAGATTTATTGTTTTTCCTTGCATTCCAAATCCTTAACGCATTACATCGACAGGGTTTAGCTTCGCAGCTCGCCTCGCGGGAAGCACCGAAGCAATGACGGTCGTGATAATCGCTGCGACAACTGCGAGGGCAATATAGGTCGGTAAAATTTTGACCGGAAAAAGTTGGTCGGGCGGTTTGCCGATCTGTGTTGAGGGCCGCGTTAAGAGTCCGAGTAAGAAAACAACTAAAGTTCCGGTAATTGCGCCTAAACTACTGCCGAAAATCGCGACGCCTAAACCTTCATAAACAAAAATTCGTAAAATTTGCGATTGTTTCGCACCCATACTCTTCAAAATCCCGATTTGCTGCGATTTTTGCAGAACCGAAACTATCAAAACAGCCGCGATTGAAAAAGCTGAGGCAATCAAACTAAAGGCTGAAATGAGGTATGCCGAAGCTCCCATCACGTTCATATTCGTCAAAAATGAACCAAAATCGGCCGTCCACGGTCTGGCTTCATACGGAATCAACGCCATTATCGAATTTGCGACGCGATCAACATCATAAATGTCATAAACCTTAACATAGATTGCATTTACCGAAGTGCCGTAG
>JANLTD010000253.1:0-8565 GCA_031362765.1 Acidobacteriota bacterium
TTTTATCATCGCCCGAAAACGATCGACGAACTCGTCGAACATCTGTGTTTTAGGATCTTAGACCAATTCGACATTCCGCATTCAAAAAAATCCGCATGGACGGGCGAAGAAATTGAGGGATGAAGGATGAGGGATGAAGGATGAGGGATGAAATATGAAAGTTTTGTTTGTTTTGGGTTTTATCGTTTTCAGTTTTTTTTGTATTTCAGCGCAGGAACGCTACGTTAAACCGGTTGACGAAGCCGCCAAGGACGCATCGTTTCTCGCATTTCGGACAAAATTGATCGAAGCCGCTAAAAAGCGCGACGCGAAATATGTTTTGAGCATTGTTGACCGCAAGATCGAGCTCAGTTTCGGAGGTCTATACGGCATTGAAGATTTCAAAAAGACCTGGAAGATCAACGATCCGAAGAGCGAGTTTTGGAAAGAATTTTTGACGGTGATGACGCACGGCGGCGCATTTGCTAAAGAAACGGCGAGTAAGATGTTTTTCGCGCCTTACACTTTTAATACTTTTCCCGAAGATCTGGACGCTTTTGAGTATTCGGCGATTTTCGGAAACAATGTCAATCTGCGCGAAAAGCCCGATTTGAAAGCAAAGATCATTGCTCAATTATCCTATAACGTCGTTAAAGTTGATTACGAAAATTCCGTTAAAAAGAAAGGCGCGGAAGCTGAATATTCGTGGCTGAAGATCGAAACGCTTGGCGGAATGAAAGGTTTTGTCAATGCCGAATTCGTGCGCAGTCCGATCGCTTACCGCGCCGGTTTTGAAAAAAAGAACGGTAAATGGAAAATGACGGTTTTTATTGCCGGAGATTGATCTTTATGTCAGATTCAATTTCGAGATTTTCGAACCGCGTCGAAAACTATGTCAAATATCGTCCGGGTTACCCGCAGGAAGTTTTGGATTTGTTTCGCGACGAAATGAATTTGCGGGAAAATTCCGTGGTCGCCGATATCGGTTCGGGGACCGGAATTTCCGCGCGCCTTTTTCTTGAAAACGGCAACAAGGTTTTCGGCGTTGAACCAAATGCCTTGATGAGGAAAGCGGCCGAAGATTTTTTGCACGGATTTCCAAAGTTTAAAAGCATTGACGGAACGTCTGAAAATACGCATTTGCCTGATAATTCAGTTGATTTTATCATCGCCGCACAGGCTTTTCACTGGTTTGATAAAGAGCGAACCCGCCCGGAATTCAAACGCATTTTGCGCGAATCCGGCTTTGTTGTTTTGATCTGGAATGAACGGCAACTTGATTCAAGCTTGTTTTTGCGCGAATATGAAGAACTCTTGAAAAAATTCGGCACGGACTATGAAAAAGTCCGTCACGATAAGATTGATAAAGAAAGTTTGAAAGATTTTTTTCAGAGTGATTTTTGTTCAAAATCCTACCTGAACGTACAAGTACTTGATTTTGAAGGATTAAAAGGCAGAATGCTGTCGTCGTCCTATATGCCTTCGGAAACCGATTCGCTTTTTGAGCCGATGGTTATTGAACTTTGGCGCCTCTTTGAGAAATACGCCGAAAAGGGTAAAATACAACTTTTGTATAACACAAATATTTTTTACACTCGATTATAATATGAACGAAAACCCGGAAATAACCCCCGAAATCAGAACAATCACCGTCGCTCACTCGCCCGATTCAGACGATGCCTTTATGTTTTACGGCTTGGCAACCAACAAACTCGAAACCGAAGGGTTGAAATTTGTCCACACCTTAAAAGACATTCAATCGTTAAATGAAGACGCGAAAAATGGTGTGTTTGACGTCACCGCGATCAGTTTTCACGCTTACGCATACATTTCCGACAAATACGCTCTGCTTCCGCACGGCGCAAGCATCGGCGATAAATACGGTCCGATCCTCGTTTCAAAAGAACAATACAAACCGGAAGACATTCCGAATCTGAAGATCGCCATCCCCGGCGAGATGACGAGCGCATTTCTTGCCTTACGGATTTACAATCCCGATTTTGAATATGTGGTCGTGCCGTTTGATGAAATAATTGACGAAGTTCTGCGAGGAAAAGTTGATGCCGGGCTGCTTATTCACGAAGGACAGCTTTTTTACAAACAGATGGGACTCAGCAAGATTCTCGACCTCGGCGAATGGTGGTTTGAGCGGACAGGTTTGCCGCTGCCGATGGGCGGAAATGCGATTCGGCGCGATTTGGGTGAAGAATTAATGAAAAAGGTTTCTAAACATCTTCATCAGAGCATCGTTTACTCGATGGAAAACCGTGAAGACGCGCTGGCTTACGCAATGCAGTTTGCGCGCGATATGCCGCCGGAGCTTGCCGACCGATTTGTCGCGATGTGGGTCAATGACCTGACGCTCGACTACGGGACACGCGGCAAAGAAGGTGTCAAAAGATTGCTTCGGGAAGGTTTTGAAAAAGGCATTATCAAAACACAAGTCGAAATTGACTTTGTTGAGTAGAACTTGAGATCGAATTCTTGAAGGAAAAAAGCGGCGTTGAGATTCTCAGGCCGCTTTTTTTGTGAATATCTCGAAAAGTGTGCAATTCATCAGTCGTGATTATTCAGACAACGAAAGAATAATTTTCTTCCTCTTACAGATCGGTAATTTGAGATTGCCGATTGTTGGATAAATTGAAACCGGCGGAAAAATTATGTATGATGAATCATCTTGATTTAATAGGAAAATAAATAACTGCCCCCCGGAATATTTTATTTGTGAACGATTCTCAAAATCGTTCTTTGAAAAACAGAACAGGAGATTTCAAATGAAAAAACTTTATAGCAAAAATTCTATCGTTAGCAGTTTCGGGGTTTTAATTTTGATGATTGCGTGCGGAACATTCATGCAAACATTCGCGCAGCAAGACCAATATGTTATTAAGCAGGCGCAGGAAGCGGTCAGCGACAAAATGATTCGTGAAAAAGGCGGCTATGTAGATTTCATTCTCGCGAATGCGCCCGAAACTTATTATATTTCCAATTCGCAAACCGGTGTTAAAGGCTATGGAACATGGATGAAAAATTTGTATTCGACCCCGGAGGATTTTTCCTACGATGCACGGGTCGACAACCGCCGCGGCACGGTTGACAGAATAAAATACAAACTTCTCACCGACCGCAACAACCCGAGCAGCAATGGAAAGATCCCAAGCTGGGCGATCGGCAACTTCAGCAGCCGAAACCCGCAAACCGGCGGAACAATTAATTTAGAGATCAGTAATAACGGGTCGGTCGTGATAAGTTTTGAAAATGGCGTGACAAGTTATGCCAGTATGCGCGGCGACCGGCTAACCAACAACGGAGTCGTGGCAAGAGTCACCCGAATCAACAACGGCATTCGGACAACCCGTATAGACAATGGCGAAGTAATTGATTATTTCACTTCCGGCAACGGTAGTGGCAATGGTAACAAAGGCGGAAACATTCCGAGCTGGGCGATTGGAACGTTTTATGCAAGAAATCCGCAAACCGGCGGCAATATCAGCTTAACTATCAGCCGTGACGGTACGGTGACGATAAATTCCGACGGTCAAATTTCCTACGCGACCATTTATAACGACCAATTAAACAATAATGGGATCGTCGCCAGAGTCACAAGACTCAGAAACGGAATTCGCACAACCCGGACGGATAACGGCGAAGCAATTGATTATTACACCAACGGCAATAACAATGGCAATGGTAATAACAACAATAATGCCTATGTTCCGAGCTGGGCTTTGGGAACTTTTTACACCGGAAATCCACAAACCGGCGGCGACATAACGTTAACTATCAATGCCGACGGTTCGGTGGTCATTACCTTTGATGGCGGTTCAACAGTTTACGCAACCATCTATAAAGACCAATTGACAAACAACGGCGTGGTGTCGAAAGTCACGAAGCTCAATAACGGAATCCGCACTACGCGTCTTGATAACGGCGAACGCCTTGATTACCGGCGGCAATAGTTTTTAGTTTTTTGTCAGCGGATATTTTTAGGACTGACCGGAAGAAAGAATAAGATTTCCTTCTTTCGGTCAATTTTTCTTTTAAAATTACGCCGGACTTAACATCTTGGGAATGATTTTTTGCATCTATTCGGTTAGAATTTCAGAAACATTTCAGGATCAACGATGAAAAAACTACAATTTGTTACTTTGTTTTCAATCATTCTGCTTTTCTCGGCATTTGGCACGTTGGTCGGGCAAACTTCAAATATCGTCAAAACCGATATGAGCCAACCCGAAATTGATAAGATCATCAAAAAGTTCACGCAGAACGAATTTAATTTTAGACAGGCATTGAGTGTTTATGCTTTTAACCGCAATGCAAAAATTCAAACGGTCGGTCTCGGCGGACAAATTACCGGAACTTACCTGCGCGATTCGTATTTGACTTTCAACGAAGACGGCACGCGCTTTGAAAAGATCCTTTACTTCCCCGTTCCAACATTAACGGAAATTACGATCACAGTCGCCGATTTAGAGAATCTTGGCGGAATTGACCCGTTTGCCATCGAACCGAAGTTAATCAATCAATACAATTTTACATTTCTCGGAAAAGAACGTATTGACGAACTAGATCTGTTTGTTTTTGATGTTGCGCCCAAAGTGGTTCCCGACTGGAAAAAAACAAACCAAAAATTCTTCTCGGGAAGAGTTTGGGTTGATGACCGCGATCTGATGATCGTCAAATCAAAAGGCAAAGCCGTTCCGGAAGGCAAAGAGCGGTTTGCAATAACGGAAACGTGGCGCGACAGCGTTGACGGGAAATATTGGTTTCCGGTTTATTCGAGTTCCGATGACGAATTGGTCTTTGAAAAAGGGCAAGTCGTTAAAATGAGAATTCGCGTCAAATATTCAAACTATCGCGTCGGCCGAACCGATGTCAAAATTCTTGACGACGAACAGGAAGTCAAGGAAGAAACAAAAACCACGCCGACGCCAACACCGAAAAAGCCTTGATATTTGCGAGGCGGAGACGCGGTGAGATGGTGACACGGAGAAAAATTATCGTCTTGAAATTCTGGCAAAATCACCGCGTCTCCGCGTCTCCATTTCCCCGCGTCGGATCTTTCGCCAATTCTTCGGCGATCGCTTCACGGGTTTTTCTCAGCAAATACATCAGATCACTTTCGGCTTCCAGTCCTTTCGTTTCAATCGGCGGAAGCAAAACTATTTCCATTATTCCGGGATTAACGACGCCGGTTTTTTTGCCCATCAGGTAATCGGTATTTTTAATAGCGACCGGTATGATTGCCGCACCGGTCTGCATTGCCAGATGAAACGCGCCCTTCTTAAACGGCAAAAGATCGCCCGGCATCGCCCGCGTTCCTTCGGCGAAAACACCAAACGAATAACCGCCGTCAACTATTTCACGCACCTTGTCCATCGTTTGACGCGCCCTTTGCGGATTTGAGCGGTCAATTGTCACAAAATTTATAAAATTGATCCCGCGCCCTAAAACCGGTACTTTCAAAAGTTCTTTCTTGGCGATCAACCCGATCTTTTTTCCGGCGTAGGCAAAAAGCGCGGTCGTGTCTATGTATGACCGATGATTGGCGATAAAAATATACGATTTATCTTCTTCAAGATTTTCCCTGCCCGAAACTTTCACTTGCGCGCCCGAACCGCGGATCCAAACCTTTGAGCCCCAAAGACATAACGGATAAAGCCACATTCGCCGGTTGATGATCTGCAAAACCAACATCGCCGGCAGTGCGACCAGCAAAAGCATAATTCCGGCAAAAGACAAACTCCACCAGTAACGAAGTTTGCCGATAAGCCTTGATTTGTTAGACTCTTTGACGGGAAACACTAATTTTTTATTATCTCGAATTTCTTCAAGGGAAAGTTTTAGCATGATTAACAGTCTAAAGTCGAAAGTCCAAAGTTCCAAATCAGTGAACAGTATTCGGTGGTCAGCGGTCAGTTATTTTTGTTTTTATTTTGTCTTACTGGTGACTGTCCACTGCTCACTATCCGCGGTCAGAGCCCAAATTCCGACGCCGAAATCGGTTTTGGGTTTTCAGCCGACCGATGATAAAACCATCGCCGATTGGTCGCAGATCACAAATTATTTTTCAATATTAGATACCAAAAGCGATCGGGTTCTGGTCAAAGAGATCGGCAGATCAACGCTCGGCAAACCGCTCATCGTCGCGTTCATTTCTTCGGCGAAAAACATCAAAAACCTCGAAAAACTCAGGCAGATCAACGCCAAACTCGCCAACCCGAATTTGATAAAAGGCGCCGCGGAACTCGAAGATCTCGTCAAAAACGGTAAAACGATAGTCTCGATTTCGTGTTCGATCCATTCGACCGAAATCGTCGCGTCGCAAATGTCAATGAATCTCGCTTACGAGTTAGCGACGGCAAACGATGAAGGCACCAAAGAGATTCTCGACAACACGAACTTGTTGCTGATTCCGTCGCCGAATCCCGACGGCATAGACATTGTAGCCGATTGGTATCGCAAAACGCTCGGCACAAAATCGGAAGGCACTGCGCCGCCCGAACTCTATCACCATTACGCCGGACACGACGACAACCGCGATTGGTTTATGCTCAATTTGCGCGAAACGCAAGCGATCACGCGCCTCTTTTGGCAGGAATGGTTTCCCGAAATCGTTTATGACGTTCATCAGCAAGGACAAAACTCTTCACGCTTTATCATTCCGCCGTTTTTCGATCCGGTCAATCCGCGCGTGGCGCCTGCAATTTTGCGCGAAGTCGGTCTGATCGGCTACAAAATGGCGGCTGATCTGCAATCAAAAAACATTGCCGGCGTGGCGACCAATTCGACTTACGATACGTGGTGGCATGGAGGTTTTCGCTCGGCGCCGTATTATCACAATTCGATCGGGATTTTGTCCGAAGCCGCGAGCGCAAATCTGATGTCGCCGATCACCGTCACGGAAGAAGATCTGCGAAAAAATCGCCCGGTACGCGGGCTTTCAAACCTGCTCGAAACCGCAACTAATTATCCGGACGTGTGGCGCGGGGGAGTTTGGCGACCGGCCGATATTGCCAATATCGAAATGATCGCGGCGCGCAGTTTGCTCGAAATGGCAGCGAAATTTCGTCCGCGCTATTTGCGTTCATTTTACGATTTGGGCAAAGCCAATCAGATGAGTAAACCGGACGAACCGCAGGCATTTATCGTGACGGCCGGACAACCCGCGGCCGGAACAGTTTCGCGCTTTCTCGAAATATTAATGTGGCAAGGCATCGAAGTTTATCAAATGAGTGAAGAAGGTTATTTTGCGATGGACGCGAAAAACCTCAACTATTTTCACGAAATGCCGCTCGGATCGTTTCTGATCTTTGTTAATCAGGCGCAAAAAAATAATATTTTGAGCCTTTTTGAAAAGCAGGCCTATCCGCATCGCATTCTGCCGAATGGCGAAGCGGAAGTTCCCTATGATGTGGCGGGCTGGACGCTGCCTTTGCAAATGGGCGTCGAAACGGACGCGGTTTGGAACACACGTGATTTGAACAAATTCAAAACGACGCTGAAAAAGGTTGAAAATATCAATCAGGTGCGCGGCGTTTTGGATCTCGCGCCCGTCACAGAACCTTTTGCCAAATCGCCGAATCCTTTAAAAACGAATCCGAAGATCGGACTTTATCACGGGTTCACAAGTTCGATGGACGAGGGCTGGACGCGGCTTGTTTTCGATAATTTTCAAATTCCCTTCACATCAGTTTCCGACGCGGATTTTCGCAATGACAACTTAAGTTACGATGCGCTAATTTTGCCTGCCGACCGCGAAAACACGATCGTCAATGGATTGAGCGCAGATCGTTATCCGCCGGAATTGGCGGGCGGGATTATGGAAAAAGGTGTTGAGAATCTCAAGAAATTTGTTGAAAATGGCGGCAAGCTGATTTGTTTTGACGACTCTTGCGAACTCGTCATCAAGCAATTTGATCTGCCGATAAAAAATGTTCTGAAAGATTTGAAACGGTCGGACTTTTACAATCCCGGCTCGATCGTCAAACTCGAAGTTGACACGAAAAACATACTGGCAAAAGGTCTGCGAGAAGACACCGCCGCCTATTTTACCGACAGCTCGGCTTTTGAGATCACCGATGGATCGCGCATTAAATCGGTCGCCAATTACGCCGCCAAAGATTCGCTTCGGTCAGGCTGGACTTTGGGCGAAAAATATATGAACGGCAAAACCGCATTGGCAGAAGCCGCTTACGGCAAAGGCAAGATCATTCTCTTTGCCTTTCGCCCGCAGCATCGCGGTCAATCGTGGGCGACGTTTCCGTTTATTTTTAATTCATTGGAAAATCAATAAAACTTGAGTTCGTTAAAAAGTTCGGGTAATATGAATGCGATTCGATAAATCTATAGACATTATTTGGTGAAATAAGTAATATTCCTTTAATTCGCTGAAACCGATAAAGACAATAGTGCCGGAGCATCCCGACGTGGCTCCGGAAAAAGGTTTGCGTCGCTAAAAGACGAAACCTGCCAGACTTTATGTTCGTCACTTTCAGCGACGGACGATCTGTTTTGATGTTCGTCGGGATGCTCCCGACGCTATTAAATTAGTCGCCTTCAGCGACAAAAATGGAAAATCGG
>JANLTD010000281.1:0-7301 GCA_031362765.1 Acidobacteriota bacterium
CCGCCAGGGCCAACAACGATACAAACTCGTCCCGATAATCGGCAAAGGCGGAATGGGCGAGGTCTTTCGCGCACAGGACTCGCGGCCTGACCGTGATGCGGCGATCAAGGTTCTTCCGGCGGACTTTGCCAACGTCACGAGCCATGCAAACCTGATCGCAACAACGTGAACGTCCCGGTTGACGTCGGATTCAAAAGAGTGAAAAATTTTGACAAACTCGTATCCAAGTGTTACCTTTCACCATCCATAAGATTAATTTTAATCGAAAAGAATTCCCCCTCCGTCAGCTTGTTGCATGGGGATTCTGATTGGACAAAAAGGGCTTAACTCTTAGAAAATTGTTAGATTTGGACTACTCGGCAAGCTGATGGTTGGATCAAATATGACGAATTTTCAACTTACTTTTTAGTTTAAGACACGATTATGAAAACAAATGAAAAACACGACCAAAATATGAGGAACGGCCCCCAGAGTGCTCCAGAAATCGAAGATCAGGTTGCGAAACCCAAGTCCCGCCTGAAAAAGACCGTGGTAACCTCGGCGGTTTCCCTCGCTCTCCTTGGGGCGAGTCAAATTCCGATGCAGGCTCTTCTCGGGAGCGCAGAGCCTTCGATACAGGCACAGACTCGGGGGAGTAACTCGGATGACCGCGCCTTAAAGGAATATTTTCGCAAGGATTTTAACTATGTTGACGCCAAGATCCTGGCGGCCTATTGGGGCGGCGACGTGGGCGAAGCCAAAATCCGAATGGGGAACAAACTGTTGAATTTGAGCAAAAACGACGCAATGTCCTTCATTCGGGAGGCGCGCGGTTTAGCACTTGAGAAATCTACAGTTACCTCTGAGCGAGGCTTTGGTTATTTGAATTTCCCCATTAATTACGGGGACGGAGGTTATCAATACGAGGATGCCGAGGCGCTTTCAAAGTATTGGAAGCAGGATATAACTGAAACCAAGTTCTTCATGGAAACCTTGTTGGTTAGCGGCAAAGACAAGGACATCCAAGCGGCGCTGAAGAACGCAAAAAGATGAGCACCCGGCGCGGAGCGCTTGTCGAGATAGGAAAGATGGGGGTTGAGATCGAATTGCTCGCCCCTCCGAAACGAAGCCGGCGCGATCTCGCCGAAGCCATCGCCGTGCAGCACGGTGCGAATGTCCGACGCTTTTTTCACCCGCAGGTAGAACCAAGTAAAGCGCTGAACACGCCGTTTTTTGAAAATCTAACGCTTGGGTTCAAGGTCGGGGACGCCGAGGGAAACGTCCTTGCCCAGTGTGTCGATGACCTGACCTTGCAGGATGATCTGGATCGCCGTTCTCCGCCAAAACCGGGCTGGTATCGGATCGTGAGCGACGATGCGCGTCTCCTGCGCCTCGCGATGCTCCATACGGATGCCGAGGCTCCGCTACACGAGGTGCTGCTTCCGCTGGCCCGCCTTTTTGGCACTGATATGCAAGAAGGCGAAGGCGGAATGGTGCGCGTCGCGGATCAAAGCGGCGCCTCGATCGCCATCGGCGCACGACTTCCCGGCGAACGCGAACGTCCCTGCGAATTGATCACTCCGCCGATTGATACCGATCATCTCAACCACCTCGAAGCATTGTTGGAACCCGCTAGAACTTTGGGCTTTTTGGTTCCGGCGGAAGGCGCCATTCATCTGCACTTTGATGCGGCTCCGCTCTGCAAAGCCTCGACCTTAGCCAATCTGGTCAGATTTCTCGGCGTTCATTCCGATCGGCTGAAAACGCGAATGGGAACCAATCCTAACTGCCGCCGGATGGGGTTATGGCCGCCGGAATTGTTTGAACTGGTTACTGAAAAAGGATTCGTGGATTTAGAATGGGAAGATGCCAGTGAACTGTTGGGAAAGCTCAATCTGACGAAATACTGCGACTTCAATATTCGCAACTTTATCCATTTCGTTCCCGGTAAACACACTTTTGAGGTGCGGATCCTGCCCGTTTGGCTGGATCCGCGAAAGATAGTCGAAGCCGCCGCACTATTTGCCGGAATCCTCCGATGGGCGGGTAAAGATGGCGGGAAACTCAAGCCGATCCCAGACAATTTGGATAGATTTGTTGTGAAATTGTAGTTGGGAAAATTCGAATTATACACAACATTGACGAACGCCACGGTGATCGGAGAAAATGAATTTTAACTTTTTACATTTAGTGTTTTGTTTTATGATAATCAACGAACACGAATTTAAGCTAAAAATATGAAACAATGCCCGAATTGCCAGTCACAATACACCGACGACACGGTTCAGTTTTGTCTGACGGACGGAACGCCGCTTCAGAATCCGGCAGTTTCGCAAATGCCGACGCTTGCGTTTGGCGAGCGGGAAACGCTCGGCGCCAATCGGCAATCGAACCAGATAAATGCGCCGCGCGATACACAGCCGACAAACTGGCAGCCGAATCAATTTCCGCCGGCTTCGGGCTTTCAGCCGCCGGCGAAAAAATCGAAACTGCCCGTCATTCTTATCGCCGCGGCTTTTGTTTTGCTTTTGTTTTTCGGGGCGATCGGTGTCGGCGCGTGGCTTTTTTTTCTGAAAGACGCAAAGCCGGATAATAACGGAAATTCAACGCTTGACAAGAAATCGCCGAATTCGACCAACACCCCAACCACCTCAACCGACGAAAAGGTTGAAAAGCCGAGGCTTTCCGATCAACAGCAAACCATCTTAGACGGTGCGGACGAAGTAAAATGGGATGATCAGGGAATTAGTTGGAAATTGCCGAAAGGTTGGTCGAAAATGGATGTTAAGAAGGAATCATATAATTATGGTTCGCCGAAAACCGGATTTTTGATCGCGTCTATCTCGACAATGCCTGCGAGTTTTCCTTCCGACATAAGCCTTAAAGGAACCTACGACAGCGCGCTTCAGCAGCTAAAAAACGGGAAATACGAAAATGCGCGTTACCTGGAAATCGACGGCATCAAAGGCGTCGAATGGGTTGAAACGATGCCCGAAGACAAAAGCGGCCCGCGGCGTCATCAATGGATCGCATTTCGCAATTATCAAGGCCAGAATCAACAAATAAATATCATTCTTTCGACCAAAGGAAATGAATTTGAAAAACAGCGCGATACTTTTACGGCCATTTTATATTCGATGAAGATTGCAAAATAAATGCTCGTTAGATCAAGGTTCTTTAGAAGTTGTCTAAAAAGCCAAAATTGAAAAAAGCTAAAAAAATAGGACGCGGATATGATTAAAATAAATCCGCGAAAATCCGCCAAATCCGCGTTCGTCCGCGTCCCATTTCTTAGTTTTTAACCAGTTTCTTTCAATTTGATCTGGCTTTTCGCCTTTGCTTCCCAAGCGGGAAACATTTTCTTTAAGCAGTAACTTCAACAAAAAAACTCTCCGGCTTGAGAAGCAAAGGCGCAAAGAAGAATTCAGTCAATTAATTTTAATTACAGTGTAATAAATAATGATTTTTTCAGACCGCAAATTATCGCAAAAACTTGAACTTACGGAGGCCTGCGCCAATGCCGCTTTCGTTGAATCACGGGCAAAAATGTTTCCCGACAGCGGCGCCGAATGGATCGAGGTCGCGGGCGCGCGTGCGATGTTCGACGGCATCGAATCGCCCTGTACGCAGACTTTTGGACTCGGCGTTTTTGATGCGGTAACGGATAAAGAACTGGACGAACTCGAAGCGTTTTTCAAAAAACACGAGGCGCCCGTCTTTCACGAGGTTTCGCCTTTGGCGGATGCTTCGCTGATGGCTTTATTAATTGAACGCGGTTATCGCCCGATTGAATTAACAAGCGTTATGTTTCAGGAAATCGAAGCCGCAAACTCGCTCAAATTTCCGCTAAATCCCAATATCAAAACGCGGATCATTGAAAAAGGCGAAGAGAAACTGTGGGCGCAGACCTCCGCTAACGGTTGGTCAACCGAAGCCGAAGGACTTGCCGATTTTATGTTTCAATTCGGGCAGGTCAGTGCCGCAATAGAAGGCGGATTCCCATTTCTCGCCGAGCTTGACGGCACGGCGATCTCCGCCGGAATGTTGTTTATTTATGACAATGTCGCGATCCTCGCCGGCGCCAGTACGATTCCCGAAGGCCGTCGAAAAGGCGCGCAAAATGGTCTGCTTGATGCACGTTTGAAATTTGCTGCCGCGCACGGCTGTGAATTGGCGACGATGGGCGCATTGCCCGGATCGTCCTCGCAACGAAACGCCGAAAAAAACGGCTTTCGGATCGCTTACACACGAACGAAATGGCAATTATTTGATTAAGCCAAGCAATCCGCGACAAAGAATTAAAGAATTTTGCCCACGAAACATACGAATTAAACGAAAAACTTTAAGTTCTTTTCAATTTAGTGTCTTTCGTGTGTTTCGTGGGCAAAAATTCTTTGCGGTTATTTAGCTTTGGCCAAAACGATCGCCAATTCGCCGTTGTCGTCCAAAACCTGCGTTTCGACCAGTTCGCTTTTCGTTAAATAATTCAGATAAACAAGCGGGATCAAGACCAGTATCTGCCGCGTGTTGGCGCGGTTCATTTCATCAACGACCTCTGTCACGCCGAAAAGCCGTTTTTGCTTTCCTTCGTTATCGCGCACCAAACGGCCCGCGCCGTAAAATTCCACCGAATGCGAGATCGTGTGCAGATTCAATATCTTTTCGCTCGTGTAGCCTTGTGAATTTGCCGTCTCAACCAGATGTTTGACGGTTTCTTCGGGCAGAAACCTGGTGATAAAAAACTGCGAAAGAACGGCCACACCGCCGAGCATCAGAAAAGCGACGATCTGCAAAACAATTCGCCGTTTCGCGCTCTTTTCGGCGAATCGCCAAACATATTCCGCCGTCAAAATGAGCGCGGCAGGCAACGCAGGCAAAATATAGCCGGGAAGCTTCGAGCCTGAGATCGAGAAAAAGACAAGCGGCACGATCAGCCACGCAAGCGCGAAAGTGGAGAGTGGAGACTGGAGACTGGAGAGTTCTTCGCGGTGCGTTTTTGCGTCTTTGCGGGAAATTATTTTTTTGACGAGATTCCAGATCGAAGCCAGAAAGAAAGGCATCCACGGCAGAGTCATCAGCGGCAAAACCCATAAGAAAAAGTAGAAGGGCTGCGGATGCAGATATTTGTTCGAAGTGTATCTTTGAAAGTGATGCTGAATAAAAAAGTCATCAATAAATTTCCAGCCGTTCACCTGATACATTGGCAGATACCACACGCAAGCGACGAGCAAAGCGACAAGCGTGCCCCAGAAAAGACTGAAAATAAATGTTTTCGACGGGACTCGCCGCGATAAAATATAATAAAACGCGACGATCGCGAGCGGAAAAACGATGCCGACCAGACCTTTCGCAATTAAGGCAACACCAATAAAAAAGTAAAAGGCAAAGAGATATTTTAACGCAGAGGACGCAGAGTTTTTTGAATCATAAATAAAGAAAGCAACCAAACTCGCCGTGATCGGAAAAGTCAGGATAATATCAAAGCTCGCGCCGCGCGAAAAAACGATCAGCCCGATTGATGAAGCGGCGATCAATGCGAGCCAATTTGCAAAAGCGGTTTTGGTTTTTGGTTTTTGGTCTTTGGTTTCTTCGCTTGGAACCTGGAACCCGGAACTTGAAACTGACTTCCCAAGAATCCACAAACTCAAAACCGTTCCAAGTCCGAACAGCGCCGAACCGAAACGCGCCGCGAATTCCGAGACGCCGAATAATTTATACGAAGCGATTTGAAGCCAATAAAGCAGCGCGGGTTTTTCAAACCAATCGAAACCGCCGAGCGTCGGCGTAATCCAATCGTTGCGAAGAAACATTTCACGCGCAACTTGGGCGTAACGCGGCTCGTCAGGTCCGAGCAGCGGAATCGTCAAACCCGTCAAATAAACGGCGACGATCAGCGCCGCGAAAAGAAGCCATACTAAGTTGGTTTTTGGTTTTTGGTCTTTGGTTTTTGTAATTTCCGACATCTTCAATGAAAATGTAAAGTATTGCTGAAAATTGTTTTGTATTCAAATTATGGAAGTCAAGAAAGAGCCAAAAGCTAAAAACCGAAATCTGCGAACCGCCGTCATCGGCGTCGGCTCGCTCGGACAACATCACGCCCGAAATTACGCTGAATTAGCCAACGAAGGGCGCGGGACGTTCGCCGGTGTTTGTGATGTGAACGAAGAAAACGCTCGCGCCGCCGCAGAAAAAAACAATTGTGCGTTCTTTACCGATTGGCGCGAATTGCTTGATAAAGTGAATGCCGTTTCGATCGTCACACCGACTGAAACACATTGCGAGATCGCCTGCGCTTTCCTCGAAAAAGGCGTTCACGTGCTGGTTGAAAAACCGATCGCGCTGACTCTCGCCGAAGCCGACAAAATGATCGCCGCCGCTCAAACGACAGGCGCGACATTGATGGTCGGACATCTTGAAAGATTTAATCCGGCGATGGTCGCGCTGCGCCCGCACGTCACGAAACCGCTCTATTTCGAGATTCACCGCGTTTCGCCTTTTCCGAATCGTTCATTGGATGTTGATGTTGTTTTGGATGTGATGATCCACGATCTCGACGCGATCCAATGGCTGGTCGGGGAAAACGTCGCCATTTCGGAAATTCGCGCTGTTGGAATTCCCGTGATTTCGGATAAAGTTGACGCGGCAAATGCGCGAATCGAATTTGAAAACGGCGCCGTCGCCAATATCACGGCTTCGCGCATCGGTACCGAAAAGATTCGCAAAACGCGCTTTTATCAGACGAATTCTTATGTTGTCCTTGATTACGCGACAAAATTTGCTTCCGTCACTTCGCTCAATCCGGAAGCCGCGCATCCGCTGCTCGGAATCTCGATCAATCGCCTGCAAGTTGAAGACATCGAACCTTTACGCGCCGAAATCTCCGCATTTTTGGATTGCATTATCAATAACGACGCGCCGCCGATCAACGCCCACGACGGACGCCGCGCGCTGGCTTTGGCGTTAGGCGTTTTGGACAAGATCGAAACACACCGAAGCCTTCTGAATGTTTAGAAGAATGAATCTATTTGCATGAAAAACGAACAAATCTCCGAATTGCTCCAAACGCGTATCGAATTAAACGATTTTCCGTCAGCCGTTTATCTGGTCGCGGAAAAGGGCGAGATCGTTTTTACGGACGCGTTGGGTTTGGCGATTGTCACGCCCGAAAAACGCGAAGCAAAACTCGACACGATCTACGATCTGGCAAGCATGACAAAGGTTTTGGTGACGGGTTTACTGTGCGCGAAGTTGCTTGAGAAAAAAGAGTTGGAGTTAGGCAAATTGATTAATTTCTATCTTCCTGAGTTCGACGCGTCGAACTC
>JANLTD010000287.1:0-2341 GCA_031362765.1 Acidobacteriota bacterium
CTGCAGCGGCAGCGCGCCTTTGGCTATACGGAAGAAGAATTGCGGATGGTCTTGCAGCCAATGGCGACCGGCGGCGCGGTAGCGATCGGTTCGATGGGAACCGACACGCCGCTGGCGGTTTTATCAAAGCGGCCGCAATTGCTTTCCAATTATTTCAAACAACTTTTCGCGCAGGTGACGAATCCGCCGATTGACGCGATCCGTGAAGAACTGGTGACATCGACCGATACAACGATCGGTCGCGACGATAATCTGTTCGAGCCTTCGCCCGAGGCCGCGCACCAGATCAAACTTAATTCGTTTGTTTTAACCAACGAAGAGCTGGAAAAATTACGGTATTTGGGCGATTCGGAAAGCGTCTGGGGAGATTCAAAGTTTCGTTCGCTGACGATTCCGATGCTTTTTGATCTTGAGAAAGGTACGCAAGGTCTTGAATGGGCGTTGGAAACGCTTTGTCATCAAGCGAGTCAGGCAATCAAGGACGGCTACGATCTTTTTATCTTGTCCGACCGTCAGATGAGCGAATATCGGGTGCCGATTCCCGCGCTTCTCGCTGTTTCGACGATCCATCATCATCTAACCCGCGAAGGAACGCGCACGCAAGTCGGCTTCGTATTGGAAAGCGGCGAACCGCGCGAAATTCATCATTTTGCGCTGCTCCTCGGTTATGGGGCGACGGCGATCAATCCGTATCTGGCTTTTGAAACGATCAGTGACGAAATTAAGCTCGGCATTTGGGAACTTAACGAGTTAGAGGCGATCAAAAATTATGTCAAATCCTTAAACAAAGGCGTTATCAAGATCTGTTCGAAAATGGGTATTTCGACCATTCGCAGTTATCAGGGCGCACAGATCTTTGAAGCACTCGGCATCAATCAAGACGTGATCGAAAAATATTTTACGCGCACACCGAGCCGCATCGGCGGAATCGGACTTAACGAAATCGCCGAAGAATCAATTGCGCGGCACAAAAATGCGTTTTTCCAAACACGTGAAGCTGATTTGCTAGATGTCGGAGGCGAATATCAATGGCGCAAAACCGGCGAATTGCATCTTTTCAATCCCGAAACGATCCACACATTGCAAAAGGCGACGCGTAACGGCGATTATCAAACATTCAAGAAATACAGCCGTTTGATAAACGAACAGGAAACAAACCAAGCGACCCTGCGCGGGCTTTTGAAATTTAAGGAAAACTGTCAAAGCATTTCGATCGACGAGGTTGAGACGCTTGATGAGATTGTCAAAAGATTTAAAACCGGTGCCGTATCATACGGTTCGATCTCGCAGGAAGCGCATGAAACTCTGGCGATCGCAATGAATCGGCTCGGCGGCAAAAGCAACACTGGTGAAGGCGGCGAAGATGCGACACGATTTGAGATTTTGCCAAACGGCGACAGTAAAAAAAGTAAGATCAAACAGGTTGCATCGGGTCGTTTCGGCGTGACGAGTCATTATCTGGTCAACGCCGAAGAGATCCAGATCAAAATCGCGCAAGGCGCCAAACCCGGCGAAGGCGGACAGCTGCCGGGCAACAAAATTTATCCATGGATCGCCAAAACACGGCATTCGACGCCCGGTGTCGGGCTGATCTCGCCGCCGCCGCATCACGATATTTATTCGATCGAGGATTTGGCGCAGCTGATCTTCGACCTTAAGAACGCCAATGATAGGGCGCGAATCAGCGTCAAACTCGTGGCTGAAGCCGGAGTCGGGACAATTGCTGCCGGCGTTGCCAAAGCGAAAGCCGACGTGATCTTGATCAGCGGTTATGATGGCGGAACGGGCGCATCGCCGCTGACCAGTCTAAAACACGCCGGAATTCCGTGGGAGATCGGACTTGCGGAAACTCATCAAACCTTGCTTTTAAATAATCTGCGGAGCCGTGTTCGGCTGGAAACCGACGGCCAATTGAAAACCGGACGCGATGTCGTTATCGCCGCGCTTCTCGGTGCAGAAGAATTCGGATTTTCGACGGCGCCGCTTGTCAGTTTAGGCTGTATTATGATGCGCGTTTGTCATCTGAACACCTGTCCTGTCGGCGTCGCGACCCAAAATCCGAAACTGCGTGAGAAATTTTCGGGGCAAGCTGATTTTGTCGTCAATTTTATGCGTTTCATAGCGCAGGAAGTTCGCGAACTGTTGGCGGAACTTGGGTTTCGCAGCATCAACGAAATGATCGGCCGGACGGATGTTTTGGAAATCAGGGAAGCAAACGGAAACCGAAAGTCGGACAAACTGGATTTTTCCGCAATTCTTCACCAGCCCGTTGTTCCTGACGATTACGGACGTTTCCAAAAAATCGCCCAGAATCACGAACTCGAACAAACGCTTGATAAAT
>JANLTD010000325.1:0-4723 GCA_031362765.1 Acidobacteriota bacterium
GCACGCGATGTATGGCATCGGATTCAATTTTGAATTTCAGAATCACGCGGCGGAAGGCTACGTCGTGCTCTACACCAATCCGCGCGGCTCGACGGGTTACGGAAAGGAATTTGGCAACGCCATCAACAATAATTATCCGGGCGAGGATTACGACGATCTGATGAAAGGCGTTGATGCGGTGATCGGGCGCGGCTACATTGACGAGCGAAATCTGTTTGTGACGGGCGGTTCGGGCGGTGGTGTGCTGACCGCCTGGATCGTCGGGCACACCAATCGTTTTGCGGCGGCGGTCGCGATGAAACCGGTCATCAACTGGTATTCTTTCGTCGGCACAACCGACGGCGCGGACTGGTATTACAACTTCAAAAAACTGCCGTGGGAAGATCCTTCGGAACATCTGCGCCGTTCGCCGATCACATATGTCGGCAACGTCAAAACACCGACGCTGGTTTTGACCGGCGACCTCGATCTGCGAACGCCGTTGGAACAAACCGAACAGTATTTTCGCGCCTTGAAACTGCTGAAAGTGCCGACGGCAATGGTCCGCCTGACGGACGAATATCACGGCTTTAACGCCCTCGGTCTGCGGCACCCTTCAAACCGTCTGTCGCAGATCTCTTTTTTGCGAATGTGGTTTGACAAGTACAAGAGGAAATAACTGCCCGGCTCTGTTGTGCCGGAATCTTTGGAAATTAACAGAACAAACATCAATCGATCCAAAGTGTCAAAAGTGAGATGTCAGGCTGTGGCGAACTGCAAATTAAAGCCTGCGACCGGACATCTCCAGCCGCTTTAAGAGTTTCCGTAGAATTGCCGAATTTCGGTTCTCACGAGACAGCGATCCAAGTTCACGGCGGGCCTCGCTGATCATGCCCGCCTCAGCGTAGGCTAATCCGAGCAGAAGGTGAGAACGGGGAAAACGTCTGCTGATCGCTGCCAGGCTTTGACTTCTCGCGGTGTCCAACGTTCGAAAGCGAGCCTCGGTCGCCGGGGCCTGTGATGAACGGATCTCTTTGCCATCCTTAAGTGCCGTAACCTGCCAGATGTAGGTTCGTCCGCGCGGCAGTTCCGCCGTCCAGCGTGTGGTGCGAAGGTCACCGCTCGACGCGACCTTTTCATAGTTAAGATCAAAGACGTCAACACGGTACGACGAAACCCCTTCGAGCGGCTGCCACGAGAAGTTCGGTCTTTCCGTATCGACAATTTTTCCGATCGGACCGTCAAGACGGAAACTATCGCTGACGGTGGACGAATTCTCTCCCATTCGCTTCCCTGATCCCGGAATTAATTCTTTCGCCTCCGTGCCAAAGGTCACTTCCCCGTTTCGGAACGCCGCTCGTAGCAATTCGTTCTGCTTTTGGGAAAGGCCTTCGAATCCAACGAGATTGCCGGCATCGTCAATGCCGACCGGAGTGCCTCCATCACTGAGCGAGACAACAAGTTTGGGTGAGACTGTCACATCAGCTGTGGTCTCGGTATCGGGCGGAACCGCGTTGGTGATCTCGGGCGGCGGCCCGGATGGTGTCGCCGCGGTGATGATGTCAATCTGAGGTGTCCCAGTCGAAAGAGCGTCATCAGCCGGAGTTTTTTCGTGCAGCGTGAACCATTTCGAAAAAACAATGACCAGCAACGCTCCAACGGACGCCAACGCCCAGATCCGGGGCGAAAACAAACGCGCAAATTGACCGGTCAGGCCGACAGGCGGTTGAGCCGCATCGGGTATGACCAAAGAGGCCGGCCGGGCAAAGTCCCTGAGCTCGGCGACCTCGTCCCGGCATTCGCCGCATAATCCGAGATGCTTTTCTGCCCGGTTGAGAGCATTGCCCGTGAGGATATCATCGGCGATTCCCTCGATCTCTTCATAGGTCAAATGCCTTGGCAATTTCGCGGATAGCGCATATTCCAGCGCGCCGGCAGATATCCCAAGATCCGCACGGCTCAGCGCCATCGAACGGCACTCGCCGCATTTGCCGATGTGACTGTCAAACGCCAACCACTCTGCGTGCTTGAGTTCGCCAAGCAGGTAACGCTCGAGTTCGGTTGTCAGGATATGTTCACTCATTATCTAAAAGGCTGTTTAAATTTTCGATAAGTCCGCGAAGCGGACAAATTTAATAGCGTCGGGAGCATCCCGACGAAAACGCAAAAAAACGTTTCTGTCCCTGACAGGGACAAATAAAACGCTGATTTATTCGTCCCTGTCAGGGACGGCGGCGTTATTTGAACCATCGTCGGGTTTCACCCGACGCTATTAAATTCGTCGCTTTCAGCGACAAACACCGGAACAATTCAAAATTTAAACAACCTCTAATAGTTATACGATGCAAAACGGCGCGAAATATTGAAATCATTCTGCCGTTAGCCGGAAAAGTCGCGACCGCACATACCTTCTCAGGTTGATAACTTGTTGCCGGGTGATGCCCAGATGATCGGCGATCCGTCGGTCGTCCCACGGAAGCGATCGCAGAATTTCCGCAAACTCAAGATCCGTGAACTCGAGCATCACCGCAATATCGCGGATGCTCGCAATCCCGCACAGCGGCAGGACTCTCAGAAGATCACCGCCCTTGTATTTGAGATTCAGTAAAAGCACTTTCCGATCCCTCAACCGCATCTGCCCGAGTTCCCGCCAGACTCGTTTAAGATGACCGATCGAATTGGCCCATTCAATCCGAGTATTTTCAGCCTTTTCTGACCGAAGGTCGGGTTGATCTCCATTCCGACCGTCCTCAATCGATACGGTGTTTGTTTCGCGGATCCCAAGGATATCCATAAACAGATCGACCAGTTCGTCGAACAAAACGGGACCGCCCGAACTATCGAGTATCGAACGCACCGCATTCAGATAACCCTCTCGTGTTTCCAGAGCGGCAAAGGAATTGGACGAAGCGATCGGGACAGATGCCGATCGGTTCAAGTCTGGGCAATCTGTTGATCCACACAGCCAGCGGCCATCATCCGCCTTCCAGATCGAGACCCCGCTCAGATGCTTGAGCGCATACCGGAGCTTATTCTCCTGCCGTGCTCTTTCGGGAAAGTTTGTGCGAAAGTACAGGTAACAGGCATTTGCGGCAATCCTCGCCGCATACCCTCGAAGGTCGCGGATCGCTTCCGTGCCGTTGTCGTTTTGGTCAGAAACGGCCGCCATCAGCATCACCTGAATGTCGCCGACCAATTCGAGCGCGTCCTGATTTCTTGGCCGTGTGTCGTCAATAGATAAGGTGGTGCGGAGCGAGCGCCGAACAATCGGCTTGACGATCGTTTCGGTAATGAACTCAAACTCGGCCGCGAACCGGTCTTCTTTCTCTAAAATCACTGTTGTATCGATCGATACCATAGATTCCCCAAAACTAGTTCGGCCGTTTTCACTTACGAGGCGTCGCCAATGATCACAAACCCGCCCCAATAAAGCGGATGACGGTGGCGCGGGTTGCTCATCACCTTAAGCGAGGCGCGCCGCAGCGCTTCGGCTTTTGATGGCGGTTTCTTACTCAATAGCTGGCGGTGAAATTCAAGCATCAGATCCGTCGTGCTTGACGCTTCGACCTTCCATTGGCTGGCAACGGTCGTCGGCGTGCCGGCAATGAAAAGCGCCCACGACATCCCGATCACTCCCTCGCCGTTGCTGATGCGGCCGCGGGCGGTTTCACAAGCGGACAATATCACCATTTCGGCATTCAGGTTCAGGTCCTTCATTTCCCACGCTTCGAGCAATCCGTCTTCGTCCGGGTCATCGGTTTTTTGCGCAAGCACGATATTTGAATACATTGGCGAAACGTTGTTCAGGATTCCGTGCGCCGCAAACTGCACGATCCGGTATTTCGGACTTTCGGCTTTCGCGGTTTCTTCCCGCGCTTCGGCACCCGTATAAATCTTACTTCGGTTTGCACCGTAGAGTTTCCCCAAACTGTTGACGAGGCGTTCGGCTTCGGGCAGAGGTTCGAGGTTTTTATCCATAAAAACGGTTTTCAGTCTGTTGGCAGTTTCCTTTCCGACCGTTGGATTTCCGAAAGCCAGAAGCGTCGCGCCGGAAAACTTTTTGCCTTGATTCTTCTTTCTCATCTCGCGCAGAGCGGTCAATGACGGCGCGTAAGAAACCGCGCTCGTTTCAATCAAGTATTTGCCCGGCAAAGGCTGCAGCGCCTGAAACGGCAGATCCCAGAGCGAAGTGTCCGGGACGATGATCAGATCGGTTTTGTTTTTCAGTTGCGCTTCGGCAGGTTTCAAAAGCAGGTTGTATAGATCCTGCGCTTGCTTTGCAAAATCCGGATCGCCCTGCGCTACTTTTGAACGAAAACTTTCAATTCTCTCAGCCAGATCTTTCTGTTTGACCTCGATCGGGTAAACCTTCATTGAAACCGGAGACGATTTCCCTTCTCTTGCCAGAACAAACAGAAAAGTTTTATCTTCGGCGCCGACATATTCAAGCAATGCGCCTTTGTCATCGGGTAAAAGTCCAGCCGATTCTTCCACTGAGATCGGTGTCATTTCGCCGCGCTGAATTCGTAATTCAGGATGTGCGGCATAAAGACGGGTTTGAAAATATTCAAATTCGAGCCGTTTAATTTCCAATTTATTTTGTAAGTCTGCGAGCCGAGTTTTTTCACGTTCGGGCCGCTCTTTTTCTACGGAAACCTGCGCATTAAGCGAGACCATCGCCGACTTTAAGGATCTGTCTTCTTCCCGCTCCGCAACGGTCATTTCTTTGCTAAAATCAGTTTTG
>JANLTD010001225.1:0-1553 GCA_031362765.1 Acidobacteriota bacterium
AAAGCGTCCGAACCGCTTCCCGCTTCCGAAAGCGCATACGCGCCGACTTTCGATTCAGCCATCTGCGGCAGATATTTCTTTTTCAGATCATCGCTTGCCCAACGAATGATCGCGTTGGTCACGAGCGTATTTTGGACATCAACAAAAACCGAAACGGAAGCATCGATCCGCCCAAGTTCCTCGATTGCGAGAATCGCGTTAAAAAATGTCGAACCGGCGCCGCCGTATTCTTCAGGCGTTTCGATCGCCATCAAGCCGAGGTCGAAACATTGCTCAATCAGGTCTTTATCCAATTTGCCCTCGTGTTCCATCTTTTCGACGCGCGGACGAAGTTCGCCTTCGGCAAATTCGCGGATCGACGAGCGGAAAAGTTCTTCTTCGTCTGACAATTGTGTTAAAGCCGGTCTTTGATATTCTTGTTCTAAAGTTGCCATATTCATATTATATTCCTTTTAGATTTTGTAATAATTAGTAAATAAAATAACATCATAATAGGCGCATCGGCGAAAAGGCAAAGAAGAAGTGAATTCCGACACAAAAGTTTCAAGTTCCAAGCTCCAAGTTCCAGGTTCCAAATCAAAACATATAAATCGTTTGAAGATTATCGCGGTTTTGTTCACGATTTTGGGAGTCGGACTCTTTAGCTATTTCGTTTTAACGGTTGGTTACAAAGAGATCCTGAGCGGCATCGGAAAGATCGGTTTCGGCGGTTTTGCGATTCTCGTGTTTATTTATTTCCTGCGGATATTTTCGCGTGCCTGTGCGTGGAAACTTTCTGTTTACGAGCCTTACAAACTCGGTTTGCGTGATACCATTCCCGCCGTAATTATCGGCGAAGCAATGAGTTCGATGATTCCGCTCGGAATTCTGGTCAGCGGAACGGCAAAAGCGGTCGCGGTCCGAAAAAAAGTTCCGTTCGTCGTCGGTTTGTCGTCGGTCGCCACCGAAAATCTTTTTTATTCTTTGATCACCGGACTTTTTATCGTCTGCGGCGGGTTTGCTTTTCTCAGAAGTTTCGATCTGACGGACGGCTGGCGTTTGACGCTTGACCTGATGATCGGCGCCATTCTGATACTGACGGTTTTGGGTTTTGTGATGGTCGTTCGCCAATGGCATTTTGTCAGCGAAATTTGCGAAAAACTTTACGAAAAAGGCATCGGCACGAGTTTTCTTGAAAAAGGACGGCTTCATGTGCGCCTGTTTGAAAATCTGATCTACGGATTTTATCGAAAGTATCCTCGCCGTTTCGCGCCGATCATTTTCTTTCAAATCACCTTTCACGCACTCGGGATTTTGGAAGTCTGGTTTGTCCTTAGCCGTATCAGTGAAATGTCTCCGGGTCTTTTTACATCTTTTCTGCTGGAATCTATCAGCCGAATTATTCTGACGGCATTTAAGTTAATTCCGTTCGTGATGGGCGTTGACGAAGCCGGAGCTCAATTTGTCGCCGAAACTTTGGCGTTAGGCGCGGGAATCGGCGTAACTTTAGCCATTATCCGCAAGGGACGAAGCATCTTCTGGGTGCTGGTCGGCGTGCTCTTGATCATCAAGCG
>JANLTD010000364.1:0-8488 GCA_031362765.1 Acidobacteriota bacterium
TATCAACCAAAGCGTGTCCGATCTCGTGGACCATAACAAACCTGATCGTTCCCATAGTTGATTTTATAACAGATTCCTTGTCGAATTTCCCGTCCTGCCCTTTTTGGTCATTGGCGTGTAAAATGTAGAAATACTGCGCAAATTCGTAGCAGATCTCGATGGCCTGTTTTTGGGGGTCATAGTACGCATTGACGTCACCGCATTCCGCCGCAGTCAGCACCAGATCTTTCGGAAGTCTGAGAGTTTCGTTTAGAGTGGCTGCCATTATCTCTAATAGCTGACTATTCTGTAGAAGTGCTTTAAAGTCCCGAAGTTTAGGATCTTTGGGTACATCGTAACGAAACTTGACCGGATGGAGGTTTTTCGGGACGACTGCAGTTTTTGCAGGCGTTTTCTTCTTAGTTTGTGACATTGCACTAAAACTAAAAACTGAACCCAAAAGCACCAATGCGATTAATAACCTTGTCCAATTAATTTCTGTTTTTATGATCATTTTCTATTTCCTCTTTAATTATTCTTTGCATTTTGGGAGCTTTCTATTGAAAGATCTTTGCCGGATCTTCCGTCGGTAATGGTGAATTGAGTTCCTTGATCTTTCCGGCGGTCGCCGAATCAGTATTTAATCCCCATTTTTTGAAAAACGGGACCAGATTATTCTTCGTTATCACGCACATCGCATAGATAAACTTATTTACCTTGTCCTGATCTGTTTCGTCTTCATTGTAAACATATGGATTCCTTCTGAAATCCTGATGTAACTTTTTGATCGAATCCCAGCCGTAAACAGTCTTTAGTTGATGAAACATTACCAGTTTTGAAAAAAGTTCGTTGTAATCATCTTCATTTTCTTCAAGATAATTTTTATCGGGGTTTTCCAAATATTTTCGTGCTTTATCAAAAGTTTTTTCTGTTTCGCCGCCTTCGATAGTGTTCAGACGCGTTGGTAAACCAAACTTTTCCTGCACATAGAGCGAAAACATATTAACACTTATTTCGCCGATCGAACCCCACGTCCACGAATTTTGCTGATGAGTATGTCCTGTTTCGTGCCAGATTCCCCACTCCTTGTCTAATTTTTCGGTCAGATCGGTAAAATTATCGCGTTTCATCCCGATCATATAATCTGAGGCATACATATAATACGATTCGCTTTCCAGTGGAGTCGAGTAAAGGTCAACCAAATAATGTATTCGGTTATTTGTCCTCATATTTTCGGGTGCGCTGTTATCAAATCCGGCAAGTTCGTCTTCCCAATCAATTACCTGATGAATAGTTTTAAAGGATGCCGGAATATTTCGGACAGGAGTTTTTAAATAATCGCGGTAAGGTATCGTGATCAGCACCTTATCCGAAACTAATTCGACAAACGGCGCATTGGTCATGGTCTTCAAATCGTTTTGCCAATCAGCCGGATTTGAACTGTTTAGTTTATACAACGGAAAGGCCTCGCCGCCGGTCACATTGGCGTTGACCGTCGTTGGATCGGTATCGTAGCCAACGCGTTTGACAAAAATAAAGGACAATATTCCATCTTGAATAGCGGTGACGCTGTTTGCACCGTTTTTTAATTTATTTTCCTGTGTATCATTGCGGTCGCCCCACATCGGTTTGAAACCGATCATCGAAGACAGATCGTAAGCCTGATTCAGATCACTGACATTAAGCGTAATTTTCTCTCCTTTCCGGATGTAAAGCCCCGAAGGCTGATAATCACACAAAACCATTCGATGCATTCGTTTAGCTTCGATCTGCGCGTCGGTCATTGATTTCAAAACATACTCTTTTCTGTGGTTATTGTAAGTTTGTGCGTTTATCGCCAAACAAAATAGACAAATTAACAGCGATGTAAATGTTATTGTTTTCATATTCAATTTGACGACTCCTTTTTCGTCACTCTCTAAGTGAATAAACGCGAAAAAAAAGCAGGAAGGGTCATTCGATTTTAGATTTTAGAATTGTTTTTGCAAATCCGACTCTCAATCCCTTTTGTTTTAATTTGTGCCCAAGATCAACCCACAGAAATGCGGATCTTTCTGAACAATTTGATATTTTTCTCCTTTATTTGCGTCATCCGCGAAATCTTCTGCAATTTTTTATACTTTTTGTAAAAAGACGAAAGCAACATTCATCAACCTCAAAGCGTTTGAAAATAACGGTGTAACATTTCTATCATTTTTTTTATCAACATGATCATCTCCTTTTGGCTGGAAAGAAAGCCTCTTAGCGTATAAATTGGGAAAATAGGCGAAACAGGCCATCAACAGTCTTTTCGGTACGAAAAATGCCCCGTGAGAAAATATCCGCTCACGTCCGGCTCGCTCTTAATTGCTTCAATATAACCCGCATTGCGCCGCTCGCCGGACATTTGCAAAATGAATTTTGAAATCTAAACGCGGTTCCTTATTTCATATTTTTCCGGGTTAATTTGACTCTTCCAAGGATTGCCTGACAATCCGAAAGCCCGTCTCTACGTCAATGGCATTAAGCTAAGGGTGCAAGATGTCCAACAAATTTCAGTATTTTCACCGTAAAAATTATTTGACCGACACTTTCAGGGTGTAGTTTACAACGGGATTCCCGGTCACATAAATGTAATAGTCGCCCGTTTTCTTGAGCTTGCTGTACCAGTTTTTCTCGTTATAGGTTGAGATTCCCCGGATCACGCCGCCTGTAAAAAAATTATCCGAACGGCTGACGATAAAATGTCCCACGCGGTCGCCTTTTTCTTTCCAGGTGATTTGCACCGTCAGCGTTTGATTTTTGCGAACTCTGATAACATAACTATCGTGCGATTCACCGCCGACCGTTCCTTTGACGGTTGCCGGATTTTTCAGCCGGATCTTTTTCACCGGATCGGTCTGAGCCTGAGCTCCGCTAACCGTCAAAAATAAGATCATCGCGGCAAAAACCGTTATGCAAAAATTTGTAAATCTGTTTGTAATATTCATTTTTCCTCTCTAGCTCCTATAAAAAAGTTTGGCGTGCCATTAATCACTATGATTAAGAATCAATTTTTCACCTCCTGAGTTGCAAGAAGTGATCGCTACTTTAATAAACGTGAAAACAAGTTAAAGAAGGTCATCGATCCGATAAAATTAATTTCGGGAGAGTTTATGGTCTTTGAAAAATAATTCTAAGGATCGGAATTTCTGCGCCGAAGGTGCAACCGGAAAGTAGCCGAACGTGAAACGTCCGGGAACGGTTGAAAAAAGACCGGCACTTCGGAGGAGCGTAAGATGTTATCTGTCGCGCTTTCGGGGCTAAGATCGGCGATGAACTTAACCAGACGTTGCGCGTCCGCCCACTTTCTTAATGCCGCTCACGCGGCTAAAAGTTTTTGTTGGATTTATTTTTCAAAGACCATCAACCGGCTTACCGCGAAACGCCGAAAGCCGCGTCAATGCGGCTGAGATCAAAACTGCGTAACATCAGTTTTAAAATGAAATGACCATCACCAATCCGCCTGAAATTCCGACCGTCCTTCCACGTATGATGTAAATATTGTTCTTCATTTTGTTAATTTTCGCCCGCTACTTAAAGATCGTTGCCGGATCGGTTGACGGCAGCGGCAACTTAAGTGCTGCTATCTTCTGAGTCGTCGCGGCGTCAATGTTGAGTCCCCATTTTTTGAAGAACGGCACGAGATCGTTTCGGGTAATGAAGCAGATCGCATAGACAAATCTGTTCACCTTTTCGGCGTCGGTCAGTTTCGGATCGTAAACGAATGGCTGTTTTCGGAAGTATTTGTGCAGCCGTATAAATGCGCCCCAACCATAGACCGATTTGAGCTGGTGAAACATAACCAGCTTGGTGAAAAGCTCGTTGTAGTCGGTCGGGCTTTTGACCATATAGTTTTTGCCCGGATCGGCAATATATGCGCGTGCCATTTCAAAGGACGACACTTTGTTTTTGCCCTCTTTATTGTTAAGCTTGGACGGCAAACCGAACTTTTCCTGAACATACAGCGAGAACATATTGACCTGTATCTCAACGATCGCGCTCCAGGTCCAGCTTCGCTGCTGGTAGGTGTGTCCGGTCTCGTGCCAATAACCCCATTCCGTTCCGAGATCATTCGTTAGAGCGGTGAAATTGTCGCGTTTCATCCCGATAAAATAGTCAGAAGCATAGGCATAGAACTTATCCGATTCCGGCGGCACCGTGTAGATATCAATCAGATAATTCAGACGGTTGCGGGACTTCACATTCTCCGTCGATGAATCATCAAAGCCGCCGAGTTCGTCGTCCAGATCGATCATCTTGTGGATCGTCTCGAAGGTCGCCTCGGCGTCCGCGATCCGATGAGCAAGATAGTCTTGATACGGAAGAGTGACAAGCGCTTTGTCCGAGAGGAGCTGCACAAACGGGGCGTCCTTCATATTCTGTACATCGTTTTCCCAATCTTCATCTTCAGTCTCGCCGACAATATATAAAGGAAAGGCTTTTCCACCCGTCACCGTTACCTCGACCGTTGTCGGTTCGACGTCGAATCCGGTCCGTTTCACAAAGATGAATGAGAGAATGCCGTCCTGACTCGCCGTCACGCTGTTCTGACCATCCTGCAATTCGTTTTCCTGTGTTCGGTTTTGGTTTCCCCACATCGGCTTAAAGCCGATCATGGTTGAGAGTTTGTAGTTTTCGTCAAGGCCGTTGACATCAACCGAAAATTTCTCGCCGCGTCGAACATAAAGCCCGGACGGCTGATAATCGCACAATATTCGCCTGTGCGTCCGCGAAGTCTCGGTCTTTGCCTCGGTCTGAGAGACAAGAACGTATTCCTTTGTCTTATTATTAAATTCCTGAGCGCTTGCCGTTATGCAAGCGAATAAGATCACCGACAATAGAAACATAACAGATCTCATAATTTCTCCGTACTTCGCTGCACCGACCTTTTATTTATTGACTTTGATGGCGTTCAGGTTCTTTGCCCACGCAACAATTGGCTTAGGCGGCTTGCTGCCGCGTTCGTTGAAAAAGCGCGTCGGCTTTTCGTCATTGAAGATCGCGGCATAGATCGTATTGCTCCTCACGTTGATCGCGATCGCCGATTCCAAATGGGTACAAGCGTGGATCAGACAACCGCTTGCGAAGAGAATATTGCCGTCTTTCACAATCGGCGTGAGAGTTTCGAACGATTCGATAAAAGACTCGTAGTTTTTGCTGCCTAATAGCTTTTTCAGACGAGTTTTGATGACCGGATCGTTCAGCAGCTTGTCCGAATATTCACCGCTCCAACCGGCGATTCCGGCCGGTAATGCCACGGCCTTAGATTTGACATTTTGAGCAGATAACGAAACACTTAGAATTCCGATGAACACGATCGCATAAATTATTGGCTTCATAAAACTCCTTACTTGTATCTGTATAGGTCTTTGGCTTTTGGTCTTTGGTTTTTGGTTTTTTCTGTGGAAACCCGCCCGCTTTCAATCAAGACTCACCAAAATAAGCGGACGTGGTGAGAAATTCAATATCAATCGGCAATTTCTTTCCAAAAACCAAAGACCAAAGACCTAAACAATTACCCTTACTTTCTAAAACTATGACTGATCAGGCTCATTTACGGAACTTATTTTTTGTAATTATCCTTCACAAACTGATTGAAAATTTTATTGATATTCGGCGAACCCATTATCGTAAAAACGTTGTTTGCCCGTTTTCCGCCGTTTTTATAAACGGCCTCCATTTTGTCACCGGCATATTTGCCCGCATCTTCAAAAAAGACTTTCTTAAATTTCATTCCGACAGGAGTTGCGGCAAACTTATCTGCTTCCGCCTTATCCTCTTTGGTGTAAAGCGGCGCGCCGCCTTTTTGGACGATTACCTCTGAAATAGAAAGGTATTTGTAGCTTTTCAAAACTTGCTGACCGGTAGAACTTTGAAAGAAAGTGATGAGTTCGGTAAGTTCCTGATCGGTAAAACTTGAATTGTAACCTTGCACCAAACTTTCGCCGATCCATTGCCCGACCGGGAAGTCAGCTTTGACGCCGGCGGCAATTTGTTTATTCAGGATTATCACCAGCTTGTCATAGTTGGCTCTGACGAATGTTTTTTGCCTGATGTTTAATACTCTGTTCTTCTTGATCGCCTCATCGAACATTTCTATTGCATTTTGCTTTTCAATCGCTTCAGATTCCTGCGATTCTTTGTCTTTCGGAAGCAAAGATTCTCCCTCTTCCTTGCTCATCACGGAGGGATGCGACGAAAGCGTTAGTTCGATCAGTTCTTTGACCGAATCGGCTTTTGTCGGCGCAGTCAGGAATTTATCGGGAATTTGTTTGTAGAACGAGAAAATTGAATAGATCTGATAGCGAAGCCCCGAATCTTTGATGACGGATTCGACATCGTCATAGAGCAGTTCAATCACCTGACTCTTTGTTTTTCCCTTTAGATCTTTGCGCTTATCCCACTTTTTGCCGACCAATAAAGCGTCCTTTTGATCGGGCGTGTTTTTTGAAACCACTTCTTTGAGTTCCTTGATCAGCGCCGCCAGCGATTTCGGCGCCATCGGTTTCCCCGAATCAGTCTGCGCCAATGCGTTAAAACTAAATGCCGCTCCCATAAGCAGAGAAGCGATCACGAACCTTGTCCAATTAATTACCGTTTTGTTTATCATCATCATTTTCTCCTCGTATACTGTGCCCTTTCGCCCTTCCGATCTAATAAACGAGAATTAGCCGAAAACAGGGTCACTGCATAAAAAAAATATCACGTGCGATCAGCGGAATAGTAGTTTTTGATCTGCCCCGCATTGAACTAAGCAGATCGGCCTTTCGTCTTTTTCAATTTATCCAAAAATTTAATGTCTTTCGTCCCGGACAAAACGGTTGTGCGGGAACAGTTGTTCGTGTTCAAATCATCTTTTGTCCCGTAAACATAAACGAGATACCTTTTGCCAACCTCGAATGAGTAACCGCACATCGAACTTTGGCTGTTCGTGTTAATGATTATTTCCTGGGAAAATTCACCTTTCCACGATTTCTCGACCTTGATTTTGACCGCTACCGACCATTCATCTTTTTGAGTGATTTTCAAGACTTCGCCCGAAAAAACCGCATAAGAATCTGTATATGCATCCTTGACTTGCTTTTTCATCGGCGCCGGACTCAACTGGCAGCTACAGGCAAACGAATTCAATGCCGACGCAAACAAAAACATAAGCGACAATACCGCAATAAAAATTATCTTTTTCATCTTCTAAAATCTCCTTGTTTCTTCTAACTCAGCCATTGGCAAGCGTCAATCCGCTCTTTGATCCCGGATGTGATGCGATCAGAGGTCTTTCCGATAGTATAAATAAATTTCATTTTCATTAACTTGCGTCTCACTATCGTCTCCTCTAAACATCATAAACGGGGATAGCCGACAAAAAGGGTCATCTATCCGGAAAGTATTTTTTTGTTCTCAAGTGTCTTAAATGCTTTTTCGCCCTTCAAATTACTTATCTCGCCTCGCCGGAACAGTTAGTCAGCAATAGATGTTCGACCAAAGGGGTTGATCATTAGGGAACGAGCGGTCTCTTTTGTAAAGCTTAGAGCCGTAATTGGATTCTGATCCTTGTTTTCCGCGAAACGCGAAAGAGCCCGATCAATCGATTAGCAGAATTTTACTGCGTAAGTCCGGGCTATCGCTTATTTTTACTAGTGTTTTTAGCGGAAAGAATGATCGCTAGTTGATGGTTTTGACGAACGCCGCCATCAACCGTTGAAGTTCCCGCAAAGTGCATTGATCCGTGATTTCGCCCGCCGAATTTAATTTGCCTTTGGCGGCTTTGATCAACAGTTTTGAATGCTCGCCGACATTTGCGCCGATCGTTTTCAAGATCATATCCAGCGATTCAAAGGCTTTTTCGCCCGACGACGCCGCGACGACGAAGGCACTCGGTTTATCGGAGAACACGATCGTTGAAACCGTCCATTCGAGTGCATTTTTCAGCGAACCGGGCAAACTGAAAACATATTCGGGCGTGGAAATTAAAACGCCGTCCGCTCTTTCGATCAATTCGCGAAAAGTTTTCACGGCTTCGGGTAGTTTTTCGTTATCGAGATCGGAATTAAAATGCGGCAGGTCGGCGATGTCATTGTAGATCTCAAAATGCAAACTTTCGCTATACTTTTTCGCGATAAACTTCAGGATCAATTCATTCGTCGAATTGGCTTTGGTGCTGCCTGAGATTGCTAGAATATTCTTTTTGCCCATCATTTCCTTCAAATAATATGCCTTTCAACAATTAAATGTGCACCAACGGTAAACAATAAGTCAGAACCCTGAGCGGTAGCGACGGGTTTAATATCAATAAAATTAAACAGGTCGCTACCGCTCGCTGTTCTGACTAAATGCCTGGTTTTTACGTAAAAAGCTTATAAGTTGTAATTGTTTAGGTCTTTGGCTTTTGGTTTTTGGTTTTTGGTTTTTTCAATGGAAACCTGATGATTTTCAATCAAAATTTCCGGCAAATAAGTGTATCAGTGAGAGATTCAACGCCAATTCGGTA
>JANLTD010000442.1:0-9158 GCA_031362765.1 Acidobacteriota bacterium
CAGCGAATTTGCACCGCGAATCTTACTGCTAGTCGCAAAAGTTCCGATCGTTCCGGCGATGATCCTAAATCCGAAAACTTCTGCATTCTTCGTCTTTTTGCGTCTGATCGGAATAAATGATGTATAAGAAATACTCGGCTGATACGATCTGACATCGCCAAGCAAACCGGCAAACGCGAATGTCGCTGAGATCTGTGTTCCGCGCAAAGTGTCGATACCGTTTGAAGCAGGCTGACGCGAATCATAAACGAAACTTCCGGTAATACGGCTGGTAATGATATTAGGCTGCGTGTAAATGACCGGAATCGCGGTCGCCGCATTTCCGGCCTGATTGACCGGCGGTTCGGTAATGCTCGTCGCCGAAAACTGATACGTCAAACCAACCCGCGAAAATTGCGTGAAGCGGCGTTTTTTGAAGAATAGTTCCGAAAGCGGCGCGGTGGCAAAAACCGAAGCACCATAGGTTGCCTGTGTAAAAAGGTTTTGGTCACTGGCAGTTATCGTGCTCAGCGGATTGGTCAAAATATCCGTCACCAGATCTGTATTCTGTGAAAGATAGGTTCCTTCGCCAAAAAATTTGTAGCGCGTCGCGAAGAGCGAAAATCCGACGTTGATCGGTCGGTCTTTGAAATACGGCTCCTGAAAGGTCAGTTGAAAACTCTGCTGACGATTACCGAGACCGAACTGGAACGAAACGGTTTCGCCGCGTCCCAAAAGGTTATTGGTCGAATATTCCAACCCGAAAAATGAACCGCCGATGCCGGAAATTCCGCCGTTCAAAGAAATTTGCTGACGCCCTTTTTCTTTAACTTTAACGACCAGATCAACATCGCCCTGTTCTTCATCGGTGCGAATTTCAACGTCCTGATCCTTATCGATCGGATCGAAATAACCCGTTTGATTAAGCCGGATGACGGAAGTTTCAAGCGCGATCTGGTTATAAATATCGCCTTCATTGATTAAGACTTCGCGGCGCAAAATTTTATCGCGCGTAAAAGTGTTGCCTGAAAATTCCAGACGGCGGAGACGAAACTGTTTGCCCTCGTCAATTGTAATGATGACGTCAACGATGCCTTCGTTCGCATTTGCCGGATTGTCTTTAAAGGTTGGGTCAAATTCGGCATTGTAGAGCACAAAACCCTGTGAGCCATAGACTTTCTTTAAGTCTTCATAAACGGCTTCCTGCAGGCGCTTTCCGTCGGCGATCTCGCCTTTTTTCAAACCGACATAACCCAGGATCTGCTGTTCCGAAAAAATCGAGTTGCCTTCGACCTTTAGTTCGCCAACGCGAAAAAGCTTGCCTTCCGTGACGGGAACGGTAATTTTCAGCGTGTCGTCTTTGGTCGTGATCAAAGGAATCGGAAAATTGCTTAAAAACGGAAAGCCGGTGCGTTTGTAGCCGAGACCAGTCACGACCGGTTCGCCGATTCGTGCCTGAAAATAGCCTTTTGAAAACATATACGATTGAACATTTTTCCGCAGGTCGTATTGCAGTTTTCTGAGATCGAGAATATCTTGTCCTTTGAAACGCGAAATCAATCCGGTTTCTTTGACGAGTTGGAGCTGGCCGCGCAGTTCACCGTCTTTGAAAATCGAATTTCCTTCAAATTCAATATCAATGATCCGCGAACGGTAGCCTTGCTCGACGACAAATGTGATCGCGGTCGAAGTTGCCGAAACTTCTTCGTCCTTGACCGTCACTTTGGCATTTGGATAACCTTTCGAGGCAAGCTGTTCGCGAATTACCCGAATTCCTTTTTGCGCATTGACCGGATTATAGATCGCTTCTTTGGAAATACCGACCCGCTGTTCGCGAAAGGCCTTCAAAATTTCCGATTCGGGAACGGCTTTTAATCCATCAAACTGCAGGTCACGAATGATCGGCAACTCGGCAACTTCAAAAATGACGTTGACACCGCCGCGCACGCCTTCCTCGGTCAAAACACGGGTTTTAACTTTATCGAAAAAATTAAGCGAAAGCAGTTCTTTCAAATCGCGTTCAAGCTGTTCTTTATTAAAAACATCGCCCGGGCGCGTTTTGATATAGTAAAGAAGGTCATCGTCCTTTAAGCGGCGATTACCTTGAATGTCAACGGATTCGACGAGCTGCTGTTGCGCAAGCGTTCCGGTTTTCGGAGAGTCTTTTGTTTTATCGTCTGTCTTGGCAAATGTTGAAACGGCAGAACACGCAAAAATCAACAAAATAACCCCAAAAGCGCGAAAAATATGCATAAAACCGAATTTCCTTATAATTGCAAATTTACGGCTAATCGTGTAGCCGAAAAAGATATTTGCCCCTAAAAACTAAACTTGAAATAACAATCTCTAAATATTGTTTTGATAAAAGCGGGCCTTACCACGTTGGGTTGATACGCGAACTTTGATTCAATCAAATAAGGCTTGGTTGCCTTTTGCGCATATATGTCCAACAAATCTTCAAATTATACAGATAAAATCGCAAAAAGGAAAAAGCGCGAAAGCTGTAAATAAATCTTTCACGCTTTTTGTTGGATAAAAAAGTTCCAAGTTCCAGGTTCCAAGTTCCAAGTTTACGGATTTTACTTGGAACTTGGAACTTGAAACTTGGAACTAAACGGTGCGTTCGCCGATGCCTTCAAACAGTGTTTCTTCAAGACGAATCGAACGAAATACAAGTTTGTCATTCTCGCAAACGATCTCGACCAGGCTTTCTTCGCTCAGATCGCCCTGGATCAAGGCTTCGGAAAGTTCGTCCTCGACATATTTTTGCAAGGCACGTTTTAACGGACGCGCTCCGTAACTTCGATCAGCGCAGGTTTTATCAATCAGCCATTGTTTCGCTTCGGTGGTCAGACGAATTTGCAAAGTGCGCTTTTCGAGCATTTCGTTTATTTTTCCGATCTGCAGATCAACGATCGCAAAAAGATCTTGATCAACAAGTTCGTCAAAAAGAATTATTTCATCCAGACGATTGATAAATTCCGGCGCGAAAGTCTTTTTAACCTCGCTCAGCACCTGTTCTTCCATCTTTTCGTGAGAAGTTTCGGCATTTGCCTGAAAACCCATCCCGACACGTTTTTGGATAAACCGCGCACCGATATTCGAAGTCATTATGAAGATCGCGTTTTTACAATCAACCGCATTTCCTTGCGAGTCCGTCAAAATGCCGTCTTCAAAAACCTGCAACAGCACGTTGAACAGATCGGGGTGCGCTTTTTCGACTTCATCAAAAAGCACGACCGAATAAGGCGCACGACGCAATTTTTCGGTTAGTTGTCCGCCTTCTTCGTGTCCGACATAGCCCGGAGGCGAGCCGATAAATTTTGAAACCGCGTGTTTTTCCATAAATTCGCTCATATCAAAGCGAATAAGCGCACGTTCCGAACCAAACAGAAATTCCGCCAGCGCGCGGGCAACTTCGGTTTTGCCAACACCGGTCGGGCCTAAAAACAAAAATGCACCGACCGGTTTATTCGGATTTTTGAGTCCCGCGCGTGAACGCCGAACGGCTCGTGCCAGCGCCGAAATTGCGGGACGCTGTGAAACAATGCGTTTGTACAACTGCGTTTCGATCTGCAGTAGTTTTTTGGCTTCTTCCTGCTTAATTGACTGGATCGGAATTCCCGTCCAACGCGAAATCACTTCTTCAACATCGTCTTTGTTAACCTCGACCGAAAAAAATGAATCTTCGAGGTTTTTCATTTCAAACGCAAGCAGCTGTTCTTCATTCGCTGTCACGCGTTTCCAACTTTCGACCGTCTCTTTCCAGGAAGGCTCGGAAACTCCTTCACTTTCGAAACGCAATTTGGCGCGCGCACCGGCTTCGTCCAAAACGTCAATCGCTTTGTCCGGCAAAAAACGGTCGGGAATGTAGCGGTTTGATTGATAGACTGCGGCTTCGAGAGCTTCTTTTGAATAGCGGATCTGATGAAAAGATTCGTATCTTTCAGCCAAACCCTGAATGATCTTGAGCGCCTCTTCTTCGTTCGGCGGAACTACTTTGACGGCTTGGAAACGCCGCTCCAGAGCCTTGTCTTTTTCGATTGATTTGCGAAATTCCGCCGGAGTTGTCGCGCCGATACATTGGATCTCGCCGCGTGAAAGCGCGGGTTTCAGAATATTTGCAGCGTCCAGCGTGCCTTCTGCCGAACCGGCGCCGACAAGCGTGTGCAATTCGTCAATAAACACGATGTACTCATCGTGGTGGCGAAGTTCCGCCATGATCTTTTTGAGGCGTTCTTCAAACTGTCCGCGATATTTCGTGCCCGCGACGATAAGCGACAGATCAAGCGACAAAATTCTTTTATTTTCCAAAAATGTCGGTACGTTTCGCTCGACGATCCGCTGCGCCAGTCCTTCAATGATCGCTGTCTTGCCAACGCCCGATTCACCGATCAAAACCGGATTATTTTTCGTGCGGCGGCAAAGAATTTCGACCACGCGTTCGATTTCCGCGTCGCGACCGATCAGCGGATCGAGTTTTCCTTCGGCGGCCTCGCCTGTCAGGTCACGCGTAAATTCCTGTAAATGAGGAGTGTCGCTTTTTTCCCTGGCACCTCTTTGATGGAGATCCGAAAAACCGCTCTGCCGCGCGATCTCATCACGCGCATCCTGAATGCGAAGTCCGTATTGAAACAGAATTTCGGCGGCGATCGATTTTTCTTCGCGGATAATTCCGAGCAGAAGATGTTCGGGGCCGATGTGACGATTTTGCAATTTACGGCCTTCTTCCGACGCAAATGCCAGAATCCGTTTGGTTTCCGGCGAAAGATGAAGCTCCGCCGACTGAGATATCCGGTCGCGCAACGTAATTCTTTCCTCAACTTCGCGCCTCACGGCTTCGACCGTTAAGCTATTGCGAAAAGGAAAAAACCTCGCCGAGACGGTTTTATCTTCGCGCATCAAACCGAGCAGAATATGTTCGGGCGAAATGACTTGTGAACCATACTGCAATGCTTCGTAACGGGCAAAAAATATCACCCGCCGCGCTTTTTCCGTGTAGCGTTCAAACATAAAAATAAATATTGCTCAGACTCTATAGTAGAATTAGTACTCTAAGTCTGAACCTTTATAACAAATTTTTCAAGATACGATTTTCCGAGACTTTCCTGAATATAGTTTCAAACCGTCAAAAAATCCACAAATTTTATTGCGTTCGCAAATTTTCCAAAGGTTTTATACGGCTTGCCTTAAGCGCAGGGTAAACAATTGCTGTCAGACATAAAAAAAAGGTTATAAAAATAATCAGTATAATATTTGACGGCGACGGATGAAGCGGAATGTAATTGAGCGAATAAACTTCCGCTGAAAGACTGATGAGCTTAAAATAATTACCGATCAAACAGCCGAGCAAGCCTAAAACAACGCCGAAAAATATTCCGATAGATCCTAAAAGCAAGCCTTCGAAAAGAAAGATCATTATCAAACTTCGCGCGCGCGCGCCGCACGTTCGCAAGATAGCAATGTCAAGCCGGCGTTCATTGACCAACAGCGCGAGCGTCGTCGTAATATTCAGCGCGGCGATAAAAATTATCAGCGAGATTATCACAAGCGTCACTTTTCTTTCCAGACTGAGCGCGGCAAAAAGCGGGCGATTTGTTTCTTGCCAATCGGTAACCTTAAAATTTTCGCCGAGGCGCACGCGAATTTCCCGCGCCGTTTCATCTGCTTTATAAATATCTTTGACCGAAATGCTTAGAATCCGGGGCGCAAAAACCGATTGTCCGTGAAGCCGCGCAAATTTTTCGGGCGAGACGTAGATCCACGTCAGATCGTAATCGTAAAGTCCTGTTTCAAAGATCTTTGCAATACGGACAGCCGACGGCGTTTGATTTTCGAGCGTTACGATTTCCGCCGAATCGCCGATCTTCAAATTTAATTTTTCGGCAAGTTTCGCACCAACGGCAATTTCACTGCCCGAAAGTTTTTCAGGACTTCCGGTTCGCGATTCGCGATTCTCGACCTTAATGATCGCGTAACTCGTCTCCGTTTCGCCGATAAGCAACGCATTTTCATAAGCCGTCGGTAAAATTTCGCTGACCGTTTCAGATTGTTCGAGGTTGGTTTTTATCTCTTCCCAGTTGGAAATCTCGCTGCCGTCTTTCATAAACACCGCAATATGCGGTGTATTTGCCAGAATTTTATCGCGCATTTCATCGGCAAAACCGTTTGCCAAAGCCTGCGCGACGATCAGACTCGCGACACCCGCCGCGATTCCGACAATTGCGACAATTGAAGTAAAACGAGCCAAAGACTTTCGTCTCGCACGAAAGTATTTGAATGCAAGCTTAAGTTCAAAAGACATTGAAAGATAGTTTCCCGCAAAGATGCAAAGAACGCAAAGAACAGGGCTTATTCAAAGTAGGCGCGGATAAAAAATAATCGCGCTTTTTTATGTAGAACTATCAGTTATCAGTTATTCCGAAGAAAACCGGTTACTTTTCGGAATAACTGATAGCTGATAACTGATAGCTGATAGCTGATAGCCAATTATTCGCCTTTGGCTAATTTGAATAAGCCCTGACGCAAAGAAGGCAAAGAAAGCCTGTATTCGCCAAACGCTTTTTCATCGGCTAAAATTTAGCTTTGCATGAATTTGTAGTTTTTAGTTTTTTAAAATGCCTTTAGCCACAATTGAAGAAGCCGTTGAAGATATTCTGAACGGCAAAATGATAATTATTGTTGACGACGAAGATCGCGAAAACGAGGGCGACCTGGTTTTCGCGGCCGAGAAAGTGACGCCCGAGATCATTAATTTTATGGCGGTTCACGGTCGCGGTTTGATCTGTTTGCCGCTCACCGAAGATCGTTGCGATTTTCTGCAGCTCCAACCGCAAACCTCGGAAAACACTTCGGGATTCGGGACGGCTTTTACGGTTTCGATCGAAGCTAAAACCGGCGTGACGACCGGAATTTCGGCGGCTGACCGCGCCAAAACAATTCTGACGGCGGTTGATCCCGAATCGAAACCCAACGATCTGGCGCGTCCCGGCCATATCTTTCCGCTGCGGGCGAAACGGGGCGGCGTCCTGGTGCGCGTCGGTCAAACTGAAGCGAGCGTTGATGTGGCGCGCATCGCCGGACTCGATCCTTCGGCCGTGATCTGCGAGATCATGAACGACGACGGGACGATGGCGCGGATGCCCGAACTCGAAGTTTTCGCCGCCAAACACGATCTTAAAATTATTTCCGTCGCCGATCTGGTTCGTTACCGGATCCATAAAGAAACGCTTGTCAGAAAAATTGTCGAAACCGATCTCCCGACAGTTCACGGTAATTTTCGCGCGTTTATTTACGAGAACGTCATCAATGGCGAAACCCACATCGCTTTGACGATGGGCGATTTTTCGAAGACAACCGAACCCGTTCTGGTGCGCGTCCAAACCGAGAACATCACGTTTGCAATGTTCGGCGTACAGCTCGGCGAGGCTTCACAGGCAATCAATGCATCGCTCAAAAAAATAGCCGAAGCCGGCAGAGGCGTGATACTCTATCTTCGTCAGCGCGAACATAATTTGGACTTGATCCATCAATTGCAAACTTATGCGTTGATGCAGGAAAAACATCTGGACTTTCAAACGGCGCGGCGCGAAACAGGTTATGGAAGCTTCCGCGATTACGGGATCGGAGCGCAAATCCTAAATGATCTGGGCGTTCGGAAAATCCGGCTTTTATCGAATCATCCGCCGCGCATCACGGCGATCGAAGGCTTCGATTTGGAAATAATCGAAACAGTTTCTCTTTGACTCTTATGAATATTCATTTCAGTTTTCGAGAAACAAAAAACTTTACCAAGCAGATTGTCAAATTGGTTTCAGATGATGAATTTGCCAGATTCCAATGGCTTTTGCTCCAAATCCCCGAAAGCGGCGACATTATTCCGGGCGGCGGCGGTATTCGCAAAATTCGCCTTCCGGCAAAAAGCAAAGGGAAACGCGGCGGAGCGAGAGTGATATACTATTTTGCGGTCGGGCAGGAAAAAATTTACTTACTCGAAGTTTATGCCAAAAATGAAAAGGTTGATTTGAATCTTCCGGAACTAAACGATTTACGAAAGATTGTCGAGGAGTGGCTAAGAGAATGAAAAAGGAACATTTTGAACAACTTAAGGAAAGTATCGTCGAGGCGGGAAAAGTTATGCGCGGCGAGATTCCGCCATCGCGTGAAACCGTTTTTGAAATCGAAACGGAAGATTTACCAAAACCCTTCGAAACATGGGCGGTATGTATCGAAACCGATGATGAGGAACTTTTGATTCCCGGCAAAATTTATCCAGTTAAACAATTGTCAGGCGGATTTTGGGTGCGGGACGAAGAAGACGAAGCAACGCTTTGTCCGCAAGAATTTTTTATACCCGTCGAACTTCCCCGCGCAGTTTCGGAGAAGTTAGAAAACATTAAACAAGCCGCATAGATTTTTACTCTCTTCAAGGTGGGAAAAATGTCTGAAGAAAACAACAATCAGACCGAACAAACGGAAGAAATCGAACCGACGCAACCAAACGCGAAAGAAACTTCTCTCGAAAAAAAACGTCGAAGAGTTTTCTCGCGCCGCAATGCCGCAATTTCTTCCGGTATGCTTGGTATTCTGCTTATTTTCGCAGCGATTTTGGTCGTTGTCTTTTATCGCTACGGCGTTTTTGATAATTACATCAAAACGCAGTTTGCCGCTAAAATAGGTAGAATCGGGATGGATTTTTTTGCAAAAGAATTTCGCGTAACCGTTTTTCCTCTTCAACTTCATCTCAAGAATGCCGATTTTACAGATCGGAAAACCGGCGTAAAACTATTTTCTATCCGTGAGGCCAATATCGGCTTAACCGTTCAGAATCTTTACGATTGGCAATTGAACCGCGACATCAGTGTTGATTCGACCGACATCAACGGTGCGGAAGTTTGGGTCACATTCGACGAAAATGGAAAATCGAATTTTTCTAATCTAGAGTTCATCGAAGAACAAGAACTCATTAATTTTACATATTCATCAGTAAAATTAGGCTTAAAAGACGGACTTGTGCATTACGGCGATGTGTCGCACAAATTAAGCGGCGATGCAAAAAATATTCTGTTTTCACTTGAACCCGAAAACGCACAGGTTCCCGACGATCAGAAAAGATATAAATTTGAACTGAACTCAAAGGGTTCAAATTTTGTTTATGACCAAAGCAAACTCGAAAACAT